>JAKAXG010000150.1 GCA_021827225.1 Actinomycetes bacterium
AAGCTGCCGGGGGTACCCGGTCTGGAGTCCTTCGGGGGCCACTCCTTCCACACCAGCCGCTGGGACTACGGCTACACGGGCGGTGACGCCACGGGGGCGCTCAGCGGCCTCTCCGGCAAGCGGGTGGGCATCATCGGCACGGGCGCCACCGCCGTCCAGGTGGTCCCCCACGTCGGGGCGGCGGCCGGTGAGCTCTACCTGTTCCAGCGGACCCCGTCGTCCATCGACGTGCGGGCCAACCGGCCCACCGATCCGGCGTGGGCGGCGTCCCTGGCCCCCGGATGGCAGAGGGAGCGGATCGACAACTTCACCCTGCTCACCTCCGGCGGCTACGCCGACACGGACCTGGTGATGGACGGCTGGACCGACATCATCGCCAAGCTCATCTTCCGGGTCCGCAGCTCGAGCGACCCGGACCTGTCCCCGGAGGCCCTGTCGGCCGCCATGGAACTGGCCGACTTCGACAAGATGGAGCAGATCCGGGCCCGGGTGGACTCCATCGTCTCCGATCCCGCGACCGCCGCCGCGCTGAAGCCGTGGTACCGCCAGTTCTGCAAGCGGCCGTGCTTCCACGACGAGTACCTCCAGACCTTCAACCGGTCGAACGTCCACCTGATCGACACGGATGGCAGGGGCGTGGACCGCATCACGGAGCGGGGGGTGGTCGCGGCCGGCGTGGAATACCCCCTGGACTGCCTGATCTTCGCCACCGGCTTCGAGGTGGGGACCGACTACACCAGGAGGGCCGGATACGACGTCACCGGCTCCGGCGGCGTGAAGCTCTCCGAGCACTGGGCCGGCGGGATGCGCTCCATGCACGGCATGCACGTCCACGGCTTTCCCAACCTGTTCATCGTGGGCCACGCCCAGGGCGGTTTCACCGCCAACTATCCCCACCTCCTCGACCAGGCCGTCGGACATCTCAGCCACATCATCGGCCACGCCCTGGCCGGCGCTATCCGCGAGGTTGAGGTCACCGCGGAGGCGGAATCGGCGTGGCTGGAGACCCTCGCCGCCAACGCCCGCAACATGCAGCGCTTCCAGGAGCAGTGCACCCCGGGCTACTACAACAACGAGGGGAGACCGGCCCAGGGGGGCTTCGTGCTGGCCGCCTACGGCCAGGGTCCCATGCCGTTCTTCCGGCTGCTGGCCGATTGGCGGGCCGAGGGCGGCTTCGCCGGGCTGGACCTGCGCCGCTAGAGCCGGCAGCGCAAAAAGAAGAGCGCCGGGCCCCGAGGGGCCCGGCGCTCACCCGCAGGTGCGGGTCAGGTCAGTGCGAGCTGTGGGAGGGCGTCGCCCCCGTCTCGGTGTGGTAGTGGGGGAGGGTCGCCCCCGACGGAACGTCGTGGCCGTGCTCTATCTCCGATGGGTCGAGGCCCGGCAGGACGTCCATCGTGTAGTCGGACTCGGTGACCCATCCGATTACCGATCCGATCACGATCACCCCGCCCATGTAGGCGTACCACAGGCCCCACACCAGGGCGCAGCCGAGCAGGATCGCACCGAGGCCCAGGCCGGCCGGCCAGATCGAAGCGACCGGGAAGTAGTCGACGACGCCGGCGCCGTCCTCCTGGGTGGCGTCGAAGCGGTCCTCCGGTCGGGGGATGCCGTGCCGGCGCAGGTACTGGGCCAGCAGGTAGAAGCCGAGCATCCCGTAGGCCGACATGGAGAAGACCAGCATGGCGATGCCGGCTCGCTCGGAAGCGTGGCCGCTGATGGCCACCAGGCCCCAGTACAGGCCGGCCAGGCAGGCGAGGAACGTGAACGCCCCGAGGATCACACGGGATTCGACCTTCATTTCTAGTGCCCCACCTTCGTCAGCAGATCGGGATGGTTGGCGTCCCACACCGGGCGCTCGGACCGGATCGGGGGCAGGGCCTCGAAGTTGTGGTCCGGCGGCGGGGAGGAGCAGGCCCACTCGAGCGTCTGGCCGTCCCAGGGATTGTCCCCGGCGATCTCGCCCTTACGCAGCGAGCGGTACAGGTTCCAGAGGGTCACCACGACGCCGATGCCGGTGATGTAGGCGCCGATGCTGGACAGCATGTTGAGGAAGTTCCAGCCCATGCCGGCGTTGTAGACCTCGATCCGGCGGGGCATGCCCCGCAGGCCGAGGGTGTGCTGCGGGAAGAAGGTGAGGTTGAAGCCGATCAGCATGATGGCGAAGCTGATCTTGCCCAGCGTCTCGTTCATCTTCCGGCCTGTCATCTTCGGATACCAGTAGTAGATACCGGCGAAGGCGCCCATCACCAGGCCCATGATCACGTAGTGGAAGTGGGCCACCACGAAGTAGGTGTTGTGGAGCTGGAAGTCCAGCACCGGCTGGGCCAGGATCACGCCGGTGATGCCGCCGAAGAGGAACATCACCAGGAAGCCGATGCAGAACAGCATCGCCGTGTTGAGCACGATGGTGCCCCGCCACATGGTGCCGATCCAGTTGAAGAACTTGATCCCGGTGGGCACGGCGATCAGCAGCGACATGGCCGCGAAGAACGGCAGCAGCACCGCCCCGGTGGTGTACATGTGGTGGGCCCACACGCCCATCGACAGCGCCCCGATGGAGAGGGTGGCGCCGATCATGCCCTTGTAACCGAACACCGGTTTCCGGCACATGGTGGCGATCACCTCGGTGACCACCCCGAAGTAGGGGAGGGCGATGATGTACACCTCGGGGTGACCGAAGAACCAGAACATGTTCTGCCAGAGGATGGGCTGGCCGCCCCTGGCCACGTTGAAGAACTGCCCGCCCAGGTGGCGGTCGATCCACAGCAGGGCGAAGGCGGAGGTGAGGACCGGGAAGGCCAGCAGCACCAGGAACATCGTGACCAGGATGTTCCACACGAAGATGGGCATCCGGAACATCACCATGCCGGGCGCCCGGAGGGTGAAGATCGTGGTGATGATGTTGACCGCGCTGAAGATCCCGGAGAAACCGGTGAGGCCGACGCCGACCAGCCACAGGTCCGCACCCGGTCCGGGGGAGTGGATGGCCTCGGTCAGCGGGGCGTAGCCGAACCACCCGAACTGGGCCGCCCCGTTGTTGGTGAGGAAGCCGGCCAGCAGCAGCACGAACCCGCCCAGGTACAGCCAGTACGACAGGTTGTTGAACCGGGGGAAGGCCATGTCCGGGGCCCCGATCATCAGCGGGATCAGGTAGTTCCCGAGGCCTGCGAAGCCGAACGGGCCGACGAAGACGAACAGCATGATCGTCCCGTGCATCGTGAACATCTGGTTATAGACGTTCGGGGTGACGAAGTGGTTGTCCGGGACTATGAGCTGGGTCCGGATCACCTCGGCCATGGCCCCTGCCACGATGAAGGCGAACAGGGCGGTGACGATGTAGTTGAGGCCGATCTGCTTGTGGTCGGTGCTGGTGATGAACTTGACCAGGCCGCGGGGGCGGGGTCCTGGAACCACGTCCATCAACGGGACCTCGGGGGCGCCGTGAGGCTGTGGCTGACGATCCTCGAGAAGTGTCATGAGTTGCTGGATCCTGTGATGTTGGTGCAGCGGCCCGGCTGGGTCCCTTGCACACCGGCGGTGGTCACTGAGCAGGGGGGTTGCTGGCTGTACCAGCGGTTGTACTGGGCGGGCGGCATCACGTCGACGAGGAACCTCATGTAGGCGTGGTACTGACCGCAGATGTTATTGCACTGGCCGGGATAGAGCCCCGGCGTGGTGACGTTGAAGTCGAAGACGTTGTTGACCCCTGGGATCAGGTCCCGGTTGAACAGGAAGTCGGGGACGTAGAAGGTGTGGACCACGTCGAGGGACACGACGCGGAGCTGCACCGTCTCGTTCGACGGCATGACCAGCACCGGCAGCCCGTTGTTGTCGTTGATGTTGTTGTAGTTGCCGGTTCCGACCTGGACGTGGCCGTTGGGATAGACGAAGCGCCATCCCCACTGGAAGCCGTCGACGGTGATCTTCACCGCCGGGTTGGGGGAGACGACCCCCTGCTTGTTCTCGGCGTTGAACATGAAGCCGAAGATGACCGCCACCACGACCAGGGGGATGATCGTGTAGGCCGCCTCGATGGGGATGTGGTACTGGAACTGGGCCGGGGCCCGGTCGTGCCCTGGTCGTTCCCGGTAACGGAAGATGGACCATGTGATCAGCCCGATGACGATGAGCCCGATCGGAATGGCGAAGTAGTAGCTGATGTGCCACAGCAGCCGGTTCCAGTGATCCTGGGTCGTCACGCCATGCGGTGAGCCGAAGTTGGTGGCCAGCAGTCGGGTCAGTTGGTGCATAACTGGGCCCAACAATAAGCACCCCCGTGCGCTGGAGGCCAACCCGCCGGGCCGTCCGCCACGCCGGCCCCCCGGTACCGGTGGGGGTGTCTTGGAGGGGGCCGATTGCCGCCCGCCCGCTCGACCCTCTATGCTGGTGAACCGGTCCACGGGCGTTCAGCCGCGTCCGTCCCCCCTTTTTTCCCGTAACGTCACGAAAGTTAGAGGACAGTGCGCACTTTCACGCCGAAACCCGCCGACATCCAGCGTGTCTGGTACGAGGTCGACGCGGACGGCGCCGTGCTCGGCCGCCTGGCCACCGAAGTGGCCCAGGTGCTGCGGGGCAAGCACAAGCCCATCTTCGCTCCCCATGTCGACACCGGCGACCACGTGATCGTGGTCAACGCGGCCAAGCTGCGGATGACCTCCGACAAGGCGGAGAAGAAGATGTACTACCGCCACTCCGGTTACCCGGGCGGCCTCAGCTCCCGGTCCTACGCCGAGTTGCTGGCCAACAACCCCGAGGACACCTTCCGCCGGGCCGTCAAGGGCATGCTGCCCAAGGGCCCCCTCGGGCGGGCCATGCTGCGCAAGCTCAAGGTGTACGCCGGCCCCACCCATCCCCACGCGGCGCAGACCCCGAAGCCCCTGCCCGTCGACCCCCGCGCCCGCCGGGCCTCCTGAGAAGGATCATCCAGCTGTGACCAAGCCGCTCGTCCAGTCCACCGGCCGCCGGAAGGCCGCTGTCGCCCGGGTCCGTCTCCGGCCCGGTACCGGGGTCGTCACCGTCAACAAGCGCCCCATCGACGAGTACTTCCCGTCGGCCACCCACCGCATGATCATCACCGAGCCGATGCGGCTGGTCGAGAAGGCCGAGACCTACGACGTGGACACCACCCTCGACGGTGGCGGGGTGTCCGGGCAGGCCGGCGCCCTCCGGCTCGGGATCGCCCGGGCTCTGGCCGAGCTGGAGCCCGAGCTGCGGGTGCCGCTGAAGCGGGCCGGCTTCCTCACCCGCGACGCCCGGGAGAAGGAGTCGAAGAAGTACGGCCTCAAGAAGGCCCGCAAGGCGCCCCAGTACTCGAAGCGCTAAGGCGCCGATTCCGTTTCGGCGGCCGTGTCGCTCCGCTTCGGAACCGACGGCGTCCGCGGCGTAGCCGGTAGCGAGCTAACCCCGGAACTGGTCCTGGCCCTCGGCCGGGCCGCGGCCCGGGTCCTGGGCGTACCCGGCCGGCCGCTGGTCGTCGGCCGTGACACCAGGTGGTCCGGCCCGCTGATCCAGGCCGCACTCTCGGCCGGGGTGGCCGCCGAGGGCGTCGACGTGGTCGACCTGGGTGTTCTGCCCACGCCCGGTGTGGCCGCCACCGCGGCGGTGATGGGGGCACCGGCGGCGGTGATCTCGGCCTCGCACAACCCCTTCGCCGACAATGGCATCAAGCTTCTGGCCGCCGGGGGGCGCAAGCTGGGCGACGAGGAGGAGGCCAGGGTGGAGGCGGTCCTCGACGCCCTGCTTAGGCCGGCCGGCCCGACCGGCGGGAGCGGACCGGCCGGTGCCCGAGCACCCGGTGCCGCTCTGGACGGGAGCCGGCTGGGCCGGCTCACGACCGACGCCGGGGCGGCCGAGCGCTACCGGCGGCACCTGATCGGGTCCCTGGAGGGCCGGGACCTGGAGCGGATACCGGTGGCGGTGGACTGCGGCAACGGGGCTGCGGTGAGCACCGCGGTGGCGGTCCTGGAGGCGGCCGGCGCAGAGGTGGTCGAGGTGCTGTCCGCCGACCCGGACGGAACCAACATCAACGACGGTTGCGGCTCGACCGATCCCGCCGCCCTGGCCGAGTCGGTCGTGGCCCGCGGCGCGGCGGCCGGGCTGGCCTTCGACGGCGACGCCGACCGGGTGATCGCCGTGGACGACCGGGGCCGGGTCGTGGACGGCGACCGGTTGATAGCCCTGTTCGCCGCCGACCTGCACGCCCGGGGCCGGCTCTCCGGTGACGCCGTGGCGGTGACGGTCATGACCAACCTGGGCTTCCACCGGGCCATGGCCGCCGCCGGGGTCAAGGTGGCCTCCACCCCGGTGGGTGACCGCTACGTCCTGGAGGCGCTCGAGACCAACGGCTGGTCCCTGGGGGGCGAGCAGTCCGGCCACATCATCTTCCGGGACCTGGCCACCACCGGCGACGGTGTGCTCACCGGGCTGCTCCTTCTGGACCTGCTGGTTCGCACAGGCCGGCCGCTGTCGGATCTGGCGGACGGGGCCATGGTTCGCCTCCCCCAGGTCCTGCGCAACGTGCGCGTCGCCGACCACACCGGTCTCGACCGCGCCTCGGGCGTGTGGGAGGCGGTGCGATCGGTGCAAGCCGAGCTGGGCGAGGAGGGCCGGGTGCTGCTGCGACCGAGCGGGACCGAGAAGCTCATCCGGGTCATGGTCGAGGCCCCCACCGAGGACGCCGCCCTCCGGGCGGTGGACCGGTTGGCGGCGTCGGTGATCGACTCCCTGGGCGCCCCGCCGGGCTGAGAGGCTGTATCCGGGACGGCCTCCGACGGCCGCTCAGCCGAAGGTCGGCTCCGCCGGGACCTCGGGATTCCCCCCGCCCGGCCCGACGGTCGAGCGCAGCCTCACCTCCTGCATGAGGAACGACAACACGAACGCCACGACCGCCACCGGCAGGGCGTAGAGGAACGCCCGGTCCATGCCGTAGGTGAAGGCGTGGGCGGTGGCGGACGGGGAGCCGGCCCCGTAGATCCGCTGGTAGCGGGGCAGGCTGTCGCGCTCCTGCAGGATGAGGATGGCCCCGAGAACTGCAGAGCCGACGGCCCCGCCCAGGGTCCGGAAGAACGTGACCGACGCCGTCCCCACGCCCATGTGCTCGACCGGTACCGAGTTCTGCACCGCCAGCACGAGGATCTGCATGAACAGTCCCAGCCCCAGCCCGACGATGAAGAGCATCCCGGCCAACGGCCAGGCCCCGGTGTCCACCGTGACGGTGGTCATGATCCCGAGACCGGCGGCCAGCACCGCGGTGCCGGCCACGACGAAGGCCTTGTAGCGCCCCAGGCGGCTCACCAGCCGGCCGGAGGTGATGGACGTCAGCAGCACGCCGGCCAGCATGGGCAGCATCCGCAGCCCCGAAATGGTCGGGCTCACCCCCCGCACCGACTGCAGGTAGAGGGGAAGGAAGATCAGCGCCCCGAACATGACCGTGCCGGTGATGAATCCGAGGGTGTTGGCGACGGCGAAGACCGGGTTCCGGAACAGGTGCAGCGGGATGATCGGCTCCGCCGCCCGGTTCTCCCACCAGACGAAGGCGATCAACAGCACCACGCCGGGGATCCCGTAGGCCCAGGTGCCGGCGGTGATGCGGGCGGCCGTGCCCGCCACCTGCACCGCGACGAGCAGCAGAGACACCCCTGAAACGATCAGCAGCGACCCGGTGACGTCCACCTTGGAGCGCTGGGCCCGGTGGTCCAGCTTGAGCACCCGGTTTATGACCACCAGCCCCACCGCGCCGATGGGCAGGTTCACGTAGAACACCCACCGCCACGACGCCTGGTCGACCAGGAACCCGCCTATCAGCGGGCCGACGACGCTCGCCACCCCGAACACCGCTCCGAAGTAGCCCTGGTATCGCCCCCTCTCCCGGGGAGAGATGACGTCGCCGATGATGGCGAAGGCGAGGGTCATGAGGCCGCCCGCTCCCAGGCCCTGCAGGGCCCGGAACCCGATCAGCTGGTACATGTTCTGCGACAGCCCCGACAGGGCGCTGCCGGCGAGGAAGATCAGGATGGATATCTGGAAGATCCGCTTGCGTCCGAACTGGTCGCTGATCTTCCCGTACAGGGGGGTGCTGGCCGTGGAGGTGAGCAGGTAGGCCGTCACCACCCAGCTGTAGAGGTCCACCCGGTGGAAGTCCTCGCTGATGGTGGTGAGGGCGGTGGAGACGATCGTCTGGTCCAGGGAGGCCAGCAGGAGCCCCATGGCCAGGCCGGACATGATCAGCAGGATCTGGCGGTGGGTGTAGGCCGGTATGTCCCCCGGGACCGGCCCGGGTCCCGTTCCTGCGGTCTGCTCTGTGGCGCTCACCGGCCACTCCCTTCTCTGTGGTCGCCGGCGGCCGGGGTCAGGCCCTCGGCCATCCGGGCGAAGGCCTCGCCCACCAGTTCCGGGAACGGCCGCCGGCCGCCGCCGTCCACCCAGTGCTGCTGCGCCACCCGGCAGGCGCCCCCGGCGGCCATCACCAGCACGCCGGGGAGGAGGTCGGAACCGGGGTCCAGGCCGAGCCTT
>JAKAXG010000151.1 GCA_021827225.1 Actinomycetes bacterium
GCGGACCGTCCTCGCCGGCCTGGCCCGTCCCGGAACTCCGGTGTCGCGCCTGCAGTGGGTCCAGCGCACCAGCACCGGCGGCGGTGCACCGCCGGCGGACCTCCCACCGCCGGCGGCGGGCCTCCCCCCGAGCGCCGCCGGGGGATCCGCTACGGCCTCCGGCAGCTACGCCCAGCTCGTCGACGACGTCAGCCACCAGGTTCGCCGCCACGACACCTGGCTGGTCCTCGTGGTCGGCGGCGACCGGCGGTCGCGGGCTCCGACCCGGATGGAGACGCTCGACCGGGAGTTGCGGTTTCTGGAGGGGCAGCTGCGCCAGGCCGGCCTGGAGCCGGGTCTCCCCTTGGATGGCGGCCAGCTCCGCTCCCTGGTCCGCACGGATGGCATGGCCGTCAAGGAGGACTGGTCGGCGCTTCGGATCGACCGGGACTGGCACGCTACCTACTGGGTCGCCGAGTGGCCCCGTCTGGAGGTGGGCCCCGCCTTCCTGCAGCCGCTGCTGGTGAGCGGGAGCAGGACAGCGGTGTCGGTGGTGATGGCGCCGGTGCCCACCGACCGGGCGCTGCGCGAGGTCCGCTCAGCGCGCACCGCCGACCTGGCTGACGCCGCGCTGCGAGAGCGGGCCGGCTTTCTGAGCAGCGCCCGCCGGGAGAGGGAGGCTGAAGGCGTCGCCAGACGGGAGGGAGAGCTGGCGGAGGGACACGCCGAGTACCGCTTCAGTGGATATGTCACTGTCTCTGCCGGAAGCGAGGACGGGTTGGCCGTAGCCTGCTCGGAGGTGGAGCACGCCGCCCACGCCGCCCGGCTCGAGCTGCGCCGACTGTACGGCCGTCAGGCCGAGGCGTTCACCTGGACCCGGCCGCTCGGACGGGGACTTCGGTGAAGCCGCCTCCTGCCCACCGCGCCACCACGGCCCACTTGCAGGCCGTGTATCCCTTTGTCTCTGACGGGGCGCTTCTGCACCGCGGTCCGCTGATCGGCAGGGACCTGCTGGGCGGAGTGTTCTGCTTCGACCCCTGGGAGCTGTACCGGCTCGGTCGTATCACCAGCCCGAACGTCGTCGTGCTCGGCCAGCTGGGTCGGGGCAAGTCCACCTTCATCAAGACCCTCGTATGGCGCCATCTGGTCTACGGCCGCCAGGCGTGGATCGTCGATCCCAAGGGGGAGTACGGGCCGCTCGCCGAGGCGTGCCGCTCCCGTCCGCTCGTCCTGGTACCGGGCGGCGGGCTGCGTCTCAACCCGCTCGAGGTGCCGGGCCGGCCCGACAGCACCGGGGACGCCGAGGGGCAGGTGCGATCCCGCCTGGAGCTGACGGCGTCGCTGCTGGCCTCGTCGCTGGGACGGCCGATCCGGCCCGAGGAACGTACCGCTTTGGAGCTGGCCGTCCGGGCGGCGTCGGGTCGGCGACCGCAGCCCACCCTGGGCGACGTGATCGACGCCCTGCTGGACCCCGAACCGGGGACGGCGGCGGCGGTGAGAACCGATCAGGAGGCGCTCGCCGCCGACGGCCGGGTGGTGGCCCTGGAGTTGCGCCGGCTGGCCTGCGGCGATCTGGCCGGAATGTTCGACGGTCCCACCACAGCCGGCATCGATCTCGACTCGGACGTGGTGGTCCTGGACCTGTCGGCGACGTTCGCGTCGCCGGCGCTGCCGCTCATCATGACCTGCGCTACCGCCTGGCTGCAGGCTTCGCTGGCCCGCCGGTCGGGGCGGAAGCGGCTGGTGATCGTCGACGAGGCCTGGGCCATCCTGGCCGACCTGGCCACCGCCCGGTGGTCACAGGCCACGTTCAAGCTCTCGAGGGCCCTGGGTGTCGCCAACGTCGTCGTCGTCCACCGGGTGTCAGACCTGCGGGCGGCCGGCGCCGACGGGTCCGCTCAGCAGAAGCTGGCCGACGGTCTCCTGGCCGATTCGGAGACCCGGGTGATCTTCGGCCAGCCGCCCTCCGAGGCGGCCGCCACCGCCGCCGTGCTGGGGCTGAGCCGGGCCGAGACCGAGCTGATCGCCCAGCTGCCGAGAGGGGTGGCGCTCTGGAAGGTGGGCAGCCGTTCGTACCTGGTCGAGCACGCCGTCGGGCCGGGGGAGCGGGCCCTCGTCGACACCGACTCGGCCATGGTGGACCCTCCCTTGGCGGAGGACGCCGGATGACCGGCCGCCCGGTGCGTTCTCCCACCGCGTCGGCGGACCCGGTCATCGTCGCCGTCCTGGCGGCGGCGTCCGGGGTGGCCGGCTGGATATGGGCCACGGGCGAGCTGGCCGGCTGGTCGGCGACCGGCCGTTGGCCCGACGTCGGGACCGCCGCCCTGGCCGTCGTGATCGGCCGTCTGCCCCACTTCCTCGGAGACCCCCGGCAGGCGTGGCCGGCGGCGGTACGGCGGACCATGCCGCCGGCCGTGGTGTTCTACCTGTGGGCCGCAGCGGGGCTGCCGGTGCTCCTCGCCGTCGCGCTGGCGGTGCGAAGGGTCGGCGGGCGGGGGCGGCCCCGCGGCGCGCGCTGGGCCGTCGGCTCCGACCTGCGGTCGCTTTGCGTCGGCTCCCCGGGCCGGACCGGCCGCCTGGTGGTGGGCCGCGCCGTCCCGGCGAACCGGCGGTCGACCCGGCGCCTGGTGGCCACCGAGACCCGGCACTCGCTCCTGGTGATCGGGCCCACCCAGTCGGGCAAGACCACGGGCCTGGCCATCCCCGCCCTGCTCGAGTGGCGGGGGCCGGTGGTGGCCACGTCGGTCAAGGACGACCTGGCCGGCTGCACCATGGGTTGGCGCTCGTCGCAGGGCCCGTGCGCCGTGTTCGATCCCACCCGCTCTTCCGGGGTCGGCCCGCTGTCACGGTGGTCGCCGGTCGGCATGTGCCGCACCTGGACCGAGGCGCAGAGGATGGCCGGTTGGCTGGTGGAGTCGACCCCCGGCCGCCGCGGGATGGCCGACGCCGCCTTCTGGTACACGACGGCGGCCAAGCAGCTGGCTCCGCTGATGCTGGCAGCCCAGCGCTCCGGTGGCGGCCTCTCCGAGGTGGTCCGCTGGACGGACTCGGGGGATTTCGACGAGCCCATCAGCCTCCTGGAGCTCTCGGCGGAGACGGACGCCGCGCTGGCGCTCTCCGCGTGCGCCGCCCGGGACGACCGGATCCGCAGCTCGGTCGCCACCACCTTGGAAACCGTCCTCGCGCCGTTCGAGGACCCGGTGGTGGCGTCGTCGACCGACGGCTCGGACATCGACGTGGCGGCGCTGCTGCGCGGCCGCGGGACGCTGTACCTGTGCGGCCCCAGCCAGGAACAGAACCGGGTCCAGGGACTGTTCGCGGCGCTGGTGTCGACGGTCGTGGCGGAGGCCTTCCGCCTGGTCGCCGAGACCGCCCAGCCGCTCGACCCGCCGCTCCTCCTGGTCCTCGACGAGGCCGCCAACATCGCCCCCATCCGGGACCTCGACACGTTGGCGTCCACCGGGGCCGGTGTGGGCATCCAGTTGGTGACCGTCTGCCAGGACCTGGCCCAGCTGGCCGCCCGTTACGACGCCGAACGGGCCCGTACCATCGCCAACAACCACCGGGCCAAGCTGCTGCTGTCGGGGGTGTCGGATCTGGGCACGCTCGACCTGGTCTCCGGGCTGGCCGGCGAGCAGCCCGTCCGCGAGGTGAGCTCGACCCACGACCTGCGCGACGGCCGGCGTACCCGCTCGACATCGACGGTCATGCGGAGGCTGGCGCCCACCGACGAGTTGCGGCGGACCCCGCCGGGGGAGGGGGTGCTCATCTACGGGCACCTGCCGCCGATCCGGGTGGAGCTGCGCCCGTGGTACCGGGACCGGAACCTGAAGCGGCGGGCCGGTGCCTAGGGGCGTTCCCGGCGGGCCCGGCTGGGGGCGACCCGGGGCGGCTCGCCGGGCATCTTCGGGTACACCGGCGGCCACGGGGCGTCGGCCAGTCCGTCCGCCGCGTCGCGGCGGGACATCTCCAGCAGCGGATCGAGGGAGTCGGCCGGCGCCCCGGCCCACGGGTCGCCTCCGCCGGCCAGGCGCTCCGGCACCGTGGCGAGGGTCAACTCGTCGGGGGCGATGCTGTCGAGCTCCTCCCAGCGGAACGGCGTCGAGACCTGGGCGCCGGCTCGGGCCCGGACCGACCAGGCGCCGAAGACGGTCTTGTGCGGGGCGTTCTGGTTGAAGTCCACGAACACCCGACGCCCCCGTTCCTCCTTCCACCACGCGGCGGTGACCAGATCCGGGCGGCGGCGCTCCAGCTCCCGGGCGACCGCTACGGCGGCGGCTCGCACGGTGATCGACGACCACTCCGGCCGGAGCCGCACGTAGATGTGCAGCCCCCGGCTGCCGGTGGTCTTCGGCAGTCCCTTCACCCCGAGTTCGTCGAGCAGCCGGCGGGTCTCGTCGGCCGCCTCCCTCACCATCTCGAAGGTGACGCCCGGCGAGGGGTCGAGGTCGATCCGCAACTCGTCGGCGTGGTCCGGGTCGGCGGCGTGGATCGGCCAGACGTGGAAGCCCAGGCAGGCCAGGTTCACCGCCCAGATCACGTGGGCGATGTCAGCCGCCACCAGCGCCCGCGACGGTGTCCCGTTGGGCGTCGACACCACAGTCGTCTCCAGCCACTCCGGTCTGTGCTCCGGCACCCGCTTCTGGAAAAAGGACGAGCCCGTGGCGCCGTTCGGGAACCTCTGCATGAGCACCGGGCGTCCGCCCATGGCCCTCATGATCGGCTCCTCCACCGCCAGGTAGTAATCCACCAGGTCCCGCTTGGTCTCCCCCCGCTCGGGGAACAGCACCTTGGCGGGGCTGGTGATGTCCACCTCTCGGCCGGCCGCCTCCACGGTGTCGCGCTCGACGGGCGCGCCCACCGGTTACGCCTCCCCTTCTTCCTCCGGCTTCTGGAGGGGCTGGTAGCTGGTGGCGAGCAGTCCGGCCGAGGAGGCGACGCCGAGCAGCGCCGCCAGCAGCCCCCACCGCAACCCGGAGCGGGACCGCCCCCGGCGGGCGTCGAGGGAGAACCGGCCCGGGCCCAGTGCGGCCATCACCGCGGCCACGGCCGCTACCACACCCGTGTACTCCCAGCCGCCCTTGAAGACGAAGAAGCCCTTGCCCCGGTGGTCGGTGCGCGCCGCGGTGGTCATCAGGCCGATACAGGCGGCTGCCGGCAGGGGGCTGGCGGCTCCGAGGGTGAGCATGGTCCCGGCGCCGAGCTCGGTCCCGGCGGCCAGCCGGGCGTGCAGGTGGGCCGGCTTGAGGCCGAGGGCGTCGAACCAGCCCGTGGTCCCCTTCAGGCCGCCCTTGCCGAAGACCTTGTTGTAGCCGTGGGCGATGAGCATGGGACCGACGGTTAGGCGCAGCAACAGGGCGGCGGCGTCGGTGGGGCGGTCGTCCGAGCCGGTGGGGGCCTTCATGCGGCCCAAACGTAGCTTGCCCCGGGACCACTAGCCTCGGGTGATCGTGCTCCAGACGCAACCTTCCCCCCGATCGGCGTGGGCCGGCCCGGCTGGCCTGCCCCCCAGGACCCGGCTGGCTGCTGGCCTGGGCGCCACCGCCTCGGCGGTGTCGCGCCGCCTCGGTCGGGGAGGCGGGTCGGTCATCGGCGGCCGGGCCATCCTGGCCGTGGACCCCCGGGCACTGTCGCATCTGTCGAGCGGGCACGCGGTGGCGCTGGTGTCGGGCACCAACGGCAAGACCACCACCACCAGCCTTCTGGCCGCCGCCCTGGGCACGTCCGGGCCGGTCGTCACCAACCTGCAGGGCGCCAACCTGCCGCCGGGTCTGGCCGCCGCGCTGGCCGCCGGGGCGCCCGGGGCGCCGGCTGCTCTGGAAGTCGACGAGGCCTGGCTGGCGCGGGTGGTGGGGGCGACATCGCCGCGCGCCGTCGCCCTCTTGAACCTCAGCCGTGACCAGCTCGACCGCAACAACGAGGTGCGCAGCCTCGCCGGCGCCTGGCGCCGGATCTTCATCGACCGGCCGGACCTGACGGTGATCGCCAACGCCGACGACCCCCTGGTCGTCTGGGGGGCCGGCCTGGCCGCCGACGTCCGCTGGGTGGGCGCCGGTCAGCCCTGGACCGACGACGCCGGCGGGTGCCCCCGCTGCGGGGGCCGCATCGACTTCGGTGACGCGGCGGGCGCCGGGTGGGTATGCGGCGAGTGCGAACTGTGCCGGCCGATGCTCGACGTCAGGCTCGAAGGGGGCCGCGTCGAGTGGCGGGACGGATCCTCGCTGCAGCTGGACCTCAAGCTCCCGGGCCGAGCCAACCAGGCCAACGCCACCATGGCGCTCGTGACCGCCGGCGTGTTCGGCGTCGATCCCGCCGCCGCGGCCGGTGCGTTGCGGGGCCTGACGGAGATAGTCGGCCGCTACGCCGTGGTCACGGTCGGGGGGGTGGAGGCCCGGCTCCTGCTGGCCAAGAACCCGGCCGGATGGCTGGAGGTGTTCGACTTCCTCCAACCCGCACCCGGTCCGGTGGTCGTGGCCATCAACGCCCGCATCGCCGACGGTCGGGACCCCTCGTGGTTGTGGGACGTACCTTTCGAACGGCTGCGGGGCCGGCTGGTCGTCGCCACCGGCGAGCGCAGCCGGGACCTGGCCGTCCGGCTGCGGTACGCGGGCGTGGACCACGTCCACCAACCGGACCTGGTGGCGGCCATCGCCGCCGCCGGAGGCCCCCAGGTCGACGTGGTCGCCAACTACACCTCCTTCCAGCAGCTGAGGGCCCGGTTGTCATGACCGGCGACTCCACCGTCGCGATCGCCCTGCTCTTCCCTGATCTGCTGGGCACGTACGGCGACTCAGGCAACGCCGTCATCCTGGTCCAGCGGCTCCGGTGGCGCGGTTTCGAATCCGAGGTCCTCACCGTCCGCTCCGGCGAGCCGGTGCCGACCGGATGCCAGATCTACGTCGTCGGCGGGGGCGAGGACCTGCCGCAGTCCCTGGCCGCCCGGCAGCTGGGCGCCGGGAACGAATCGGGCGTCCTGCACCGGGCCGTCGACTCGGGGGCGGTGGTGCTGGCCGTGTGCGCCGGGCTGCAGATCATCGGGCGCAGCTTCGTCGGCCCTGACGGGCTGGAAGCCGCCGGCCTCGGGCTGCTGGACTGCACCACCGCCCAGGGCCGGGGACCGCGGGCCGTCGGCGAGATCATCGTCGACCCCGTGGAGGACCTGGGGCTGCCCACCCTCACCGGCTACGAGAACCACGCCGGGGTCACCACGGTCGGACCGGAGGCCTCGCCTCTCGGATGGGTGCGTCACGGGCGGGGCAACAACGACGGCTCCGGGGCTGACGGCGCCTGGCGCGGGCGGGTGCTGGGCACCTACCTGCACGGGCCGGTGCTGGCGCGCAACCCGGCCCTCGCCGACCGGCTGCTGTCCTGGGCGGTGGGAGACCTGGAACCGCTCGACGACGCCGAATGCGACGACCTGCGCCGGGAGCGGCTCGCCGCCGTCGGATCGGCCGCCCGCACCGGCCCCGGTCGCCGCCTGCTGGACGTCCTGCGGCGATGACCTCCACCGCCCTGCTCACCGACCACTACGAGCTCACCATGCTCGACGCCGCCCTCCTGGCCGGAACGGCGGACCGCCGGGTCGTGTTCGAGGTGTTCACCCGGTCGCTGCCGCCCGGGCGCCGCTACGGGGTGTTCGCCGGCCTCGGGCGCATGCTCGACGCCCTCGAGGACTTCCGGTTCGGCGCCGACGAGTTGGAGTGGCTGGCCGAGCGGGAGATCGTCGGCGAGCGGACTCTCGAGTGGTTGTCGGGCTACCGGTTCTCGGGCGACATCCACTCCTACCCCGAAGGGGAGATCTACACCGCCGGCTCGCCGGTCGTGAGCGTGTGCGGCACCTTCGCCGAGGCCGTCCTGCTCGAGACGCTGGTGCTGTCCATCCTGAATCACGACTCCGCGGTCGCCGCGGCCGCGTCGTTGATCACCGCCGCCGCCGGCGACCGGCCGGTCATCGAGATGGGCAGCCGGCGGACCGACCCGGACGCGGCGGTGGCGGCCGCCCGTGCGTCCTACATCGCCGGCCTGGCGTCCACCTCGAACCTGGAGGCGGGGAGGCGCTACGGGATACCGACCGCCGGCACATCCGCCCACGCCTTCGTCCTGCTGTTCCCCGACGAGCGGGCGGCCTTCGACGCCCAGATCGCCGCCATGGGGTCCTCCACCACGCTGCTGCTCGACACATACGACACCGCCGAGGCCATACCGCTGGCGGTGGCAGCCGCCGGTCCCGAGCTGGGCGCGGTGCGGATCGACTCCGGGGATCTGGTGGCGCAGGCGGTGCGGATCCGGTCGCAACTGGACTCTCTCGGGGCGCATGACACCCGGATCATCGTGACCGGCGACATGGACGCCGACTCCATCGCCGCTCTGTCCTCCGCTCCGGTGGACGGTTACGGCGCCGGGACCAGCGTGGTGATGGGCGGAGGTCCAGCCGGAGGCCTGCCGACCTGCGGCTTCGTCTACAAGCTCGTGGCGGTCGACGGCCGTCCCGTCCAGAAGCAGTCCCCGGGCAAGGAGACG
>JAKAXG010000152.1 GCA_021827225.1 Actinomycetes bacterium
TTCCGATCTCCATCGAATACGACTCCCAGTAGCGCGCCAGTTCGTCCACCTCGGCGGCCCCCGGCACCTGGGCCGGGTCGATGGCGTGCAGGCCGGCGAGGAAGGCGCCGAGCTGGGGGACGAGCACCTGGCGGGCGCGGGCGTAGCCCTCGTCGCGCAGGATCCGCCGGGCCAGCGTCTCGCCGGGGACGGCGCTCATGATCAGCCCTTCGGTGCCGAGCAGGGAACCGTCGTCATCGATCAGCACCTCCGGCACGGCCAGGCCGGCCCGGGCGCACGCCCTCATGGCGTCGGCTTCGAGTCGGGCGGAGCCGGGGGCGCCGGGTCTCCCCGGCGGGTCCCGGCGCAGGATGAGGTGCCGGCCCTGCGCGCGGAAGGACCAGGTCTCCCGGGAGGCGCCCCCGCTCAGCCTCTGCAGGTCGGCTATCCCGACCCGGCCCATGACGGGCCCGAGCGCGGCCCGCAGAAGCTCGGACACCGAGTCTGGTTCCGACCGGCCCTTCATCGACGCCTGCGCATCTTCACCATGCGCGGAAACTAGCTGACCGGGACTCCGGCGTCGCCTATTCGACCTGGCTCATGGGGTCGTAGCGCAGCTCTCCGTTCTGGCGGAACACCGTTACAACCAGCGTCACGGCGGCGACCAGGCCGAGGAAGACGGCGGCGTGGGAGAACCCGTTCTTCACCAGGCCCGGCACGTCGGCGCGCGACCCGGCCGCGGCGACGAACACGAGCTCGGTGATGGCCAGGCCCATGGCGGTGCCTAGGCCCCGGGCCATGTTGAGCACGCCGCTGGCCATACCGGAGGCGGTCTGGGGCAGCGCGCCCATGGTGGCGGCGTTGTTGGGCGCGGTGGAAGCGCCCAGCCCGGCGCCGACGAGGGCCAGCTCGATGAGGAAAGGAGCACCGGTCGGGTGCGAGATGCCCATCAGGATGAGCAGGGCGGCGGACAGGGACATCCCTCCCAGCATCAGCGGCCGGGGACCCAGGCGGTCGGCCAGGCTGCCGGAGATGGGCGCCATCACGCCGAGGGCGAAGGGCATGACCAGAAGCTCGACGCCGGTGATGCTCGAGCTCAGGCCCTGTCCCCGCTCCAGGTAGTACGGGACCACGTACAGGATCCCGAAGATCACCAGATAGATGAGCCAGCCGCTGCTCACCCCGGCCGCGAAGGCGGCTCGGCGGAAGTAGGAGAGCTGGACCATCGGGTAGCGGGCCCGGAGCTCCCGCCAGATGAAGCCGCCGATGCCGGCGGCGGCGACGACCAGGCAGGACACGATGAGAGGGGATCCCCACCCGGACTGGTCGCCGTAGGAGAAGGCGATGAGCAGGGCCAGAACGGCCGGGGTGAAGATGGCCAGGCCGGTCCAGTCGAAGCTGGTCCGCTCCGACAGATGGCTGCTCCGCGGGATGAGGAACCAGGCCAGGACGGTCGCCACCAGCCCGACGGGCACGTTGACGAAGAAGATGAGCCGCCAGCCCCCGAGTGCGATGAGGAAGCCGCCGAGCGCCGGCCCCAGAGCCAGGCCCAGCGCCTGCGCCGCTCCCTGGATCCCGATGGCCCGGCCCAGCTTGTCCGGCGGGGCGGCGTTGGCGACGATGGCGACGCTGTTGGCCTGCAGCATGGCGGCACCGAGAGCCTGGAGCACACGGAAGGCTATGAGAGCATCGAGCGACGGGGCCGCGCCGCAGAGCGCCGAACCGATGATGAACAACACGAACCCGTAGGTGTAGAGGAGCTTGCGTCCCACCATGTCGGCGTAGCGGCCCACCGCCGGCAGGAGAGACACCAGCGTCAGGAGGTAGGCCAGGCCCACCCAGCTGACCGCCGCGCTGGTCTCGTGCATGTCCCGCTCGAGCGTCGGGAAGGCCAGCGTGACGATGCTGGCATCGAGTTGCCCCATGAAGGCGCCGAAGCAGACGGTCCCGACCGCGAACCAGAAGGCGTTGGGCCGCCGGGCGATGGATCTGGGCCGGGCCGGCTCCACGAGGAAGCGACGCCACCCGCTGCGGTCGTTGAGCAGTTCTGCCACAATCCGGCCCTTCTCCTTCAAACCCTGTTCTGCGTAAGCTTAGAATAGTTCAATCGAAAGTACGAATGTACGTATTTTTTCCGGGTGAGGTTGAGCCTGTGACAAGCAGCAAGTCCGGCCCCGTGGTTCTGGACCGCTCGAGCCCCTTGCCGCTCTGGGCGCAGCTGCTCGACGACCTGCACCGCCGGTTGCGCGAGGGGGAGTTCACCGAGCGCTTCCCCACCGACCAGGAACTGGTCGATTCCTACGCGGTGTCCCGCCAGACGGCCAGAGAGGCGGTCCGCCACCTGAGGGAGGAGGGCGTCGTCGAGCGCCAGCGCGGGCGCGGCACCAGGGTGCGGCTGGGCGAGTTACGGCAGCCGATGGGCACCCTCTACAGCCTGTTCCGGGCGGTGGAGGCTTCCGGCGGCGACCAGAGCAACGTGGTTCGGGCGCTGGACGTCCGCACCGACCCTGTCGCCGCGGCCCAGCTCGACTGCGACCCCGAGACGCCGCTCGTCTACCTGGAACGCCTGCGCCTCGTCGAAGGTGAGCCGCTGGCCCTGGAGCGGGCCTGGCTGCCGGCGTCGGTCGCCCATCCCCTCCTGGAGGTGGACTTCACCCGGACCGCCCTCGACGAACAGCTCGCCCGCCGCTGCGGCGTGGTGGCGGCGTCGGCCGAGGAGCACGCCAGGGCGGTGACCCCCACGCCCGCCGACTGCCGCCTCCTCGCCGTGCGGAAGGGCGCGCCCGCCCTCTCCATCGACCGCCTGACCCGCGACGCCGCCGACCGGCCCTTCGAGTGGCGGCGCAGCGTCATGCGCGGCGACCGCTACGTCCTGGTCGCCGGGTCGGGCTCGGCCTTCACGGCCTGAACACGGCCCCGCCGGCCCGGCCCTGCTCCCGGGGGGCTCATATCCACACGAGCCACACCCGTCCCTCCTCCTGGACGACCGTGTAGGTGGCGATCCCCTGATCGGCCGGGCCCCGCACCCGCTCCCCGGTTGCCATCTCGAAGCGGCTCCCGTGGGCCGGGCAGGTGACCACCCCGCCCTCGACGGCCCCGCCGGACAGGCGGGCCCCGGCGTGGGGGCAGACGTCGCAGAGGCCTACCAGGCCGGATCCGTGGCGGTAGACGGCGAGCGGGCCGACGGGGGTCTCCTCCACCACCTGGACCAGACCGAGGCGGCCCGCCACCTCGGCGGCATCGAAGAGGGCGAATCTCCGCCGCGCCGTGGGGCCCGGCCCGATGCCCGCCAGCAGCCGCCTGAGGGACCGGACGAGGGCGCCCCGGTTGACGACCAGATCGGCGCCGGCGCGCTCCGCCGCCTCCCAGGTGGCCCGGTCCGGAAGCGCCAGGTAGGCGGCAACGACCGCGCCGGGGTGATCGTCCCGCCACCGCCGGACCTCGTCCACTGCTCCCGGACGGTCCAATGCCACCACCACGGCCGCCGGCGCCGGTCCACCGGCGGTTCCCGCCGCGGGGGTATCCCGCACGATGGCGAGAGACGCCTCCCCGGCCAGACCCGTGAGCTGGCGGGCCAGCTGGTCGTCCACCCCGCAGAGCACGAGCGCGGCGGCGGGCCCTGACGTCACTGCGGACCCGACGCCGTCAGATGAAGAGGGTGATATCGGCGTCAGCGGCCATGTCGATGAACGTGGCGGCCCCCATGGGCGGCTCGAGACCCTCGATGAAGTCGTCCTTGGTCAGGCCGTAGAGCTCCATGGACATCTGGCACGGGTACAGCCGCACCCCGAGATCCCTGGCCATCGACAGCAGGTCGGTGGGACTGGCGACCTTGTAGTCCTCGGCCAGCTTCTTGATCATCTTGGTGCCGGCGCCTCCGAAATGGAGCTTGCCCAGCTTGAGATGGTCGCTGCCTCCCCGATCCATCAGGGACTCGCCCTTCTGCATGATGTTGGTCCCGGTGATGCGCTTGTCATTCTTCTGGAGCACCCTCAGGCCCCAGAACGTGAAGAACAGGCTCACGTCGAGCCCGGATGCCGCGCCGGTCGTCGCCAGGATCAGCGTCGGCCAGACCCGGTCGAGGTCCGAGCTCCAGCACACCATCGCCATGGATTTCTGGCCGCCGTCTGCGTTGGATTTCGCCATGGATTCCCCCCGATGGCCCAGTCCCTTGCGGGCGCAAGCTACATGCTTACCTTCGTATCTTCGAGACAACTAAAGCGCTTTGTCAAGGAATAAATGCCGGCGACGAAGCGCTGCGATCTTTTGTCACTCATTCGGCGCAGCGGAAGCAGCGGATCTCCTGCTCGTCGATAACCCGCCGGTAGTGCTCGAAGGCGGCGTCACCGCTGCAGAGCGCCGACCGCTCGGCTTCGAGGTCGTCGACGGCGAGGCGGACCAGCCATCCGTCGCCGTAAGGGTCCCGGTTGGCGATGGCCACGTCGGAATCGAAGCGGGTCCGGTTGGAAGCCACCAGGGTCCCCGTCAGCGGCGACAGTACCGGGCCCACCCACTTGGAGCTCTCGATGACACAGACCGGCCGGCCCCGGCGTATCCGCCTTCCCTCCGGCTTCCAGCTGACCTGCACCAGCCTCCCGCAGCGCGTCTGGGCCACATCGGTCATGCCGATGACGGCCTCACCGCCCTCCGCACGGATCCACACATCGAACTCCACGTCGTAGAGCAGGTCGGCCGGGAACGCGCACCCGGCCCACGTCGGCAACGACACCGGCTCACCCCTCCCCGCAGGAGATGCCTTCCGCCTCCAGGAACTCCCGGTACCGCTGCACCCCCTCCGGGCCGGTCACGAGGTCGACCGAGTCGGCCGGCCAATCGGTGCAGCGCACCCGCGCCACCCAGCCCTCGCCGTAGGGGTCCTCGTTGATCTTCGCCGGATTCGAGGTGAGGACGGTGTTGACCTCGACGACCTCGCCATTGACCGGGGACGGAACCGGCCCGACCCACTTCCCGCTCTCGACCGTCGCCAGGCTCCGGCCCTTCTTGACCGTCTTCCCGGGTTCCTTGAGCGACACGGAGATGATCGTCTTCGCCATGCCCTGCGCCACGTCGCTCAGGCCCACCTCGACCACGTCGCCGTCCACACGTGCCCATACGTGCTTCTCGACCAGGTAGTACAGGTCGTCACGGATATCGCAGCCTCGGACGGTTGGCACGGGTGCTCCTCGGTTCTCTACTGGTCAGGTCCGGTGGCGCCACCGGCGGGTACTTCGTGCTCGCCCACCAGGTGGTTCAACAACATGTCGAGCGCGACGAGGCGTATCTCCCGCCTGTACTCGTCGATGAACTCCGCTCCATGGCGGGGTTTTATGGTCTGCTCGTACCCCGCTCCGCAGACGGGGCATTCGATGGCGTAGACCAGCCGCTCGCCTCCCGCCCGCTCCTCGAAGCGCACCTGGTCGGGGTGAACGGCGGCCAGATGGGCGTGCAGGGGCCGGAGCGAGCCGTCGAAGTCGCACCAGGGGCAGCGCACGGCTCAGCTCTCGCCCGCGGTGACGGCGGGGTCGCCCAGCGGGATCCCGGCCGGATCCGGCCCGGATGGCGCCACGCTGACGGGGACGGCTTCGACCTGGCAGGCCATCTCCACCAGCTGCACCAGGTCACATACGACCAGGTCGGCGTCGTGGCCGGTCGTCTTGGCCGCGTCCGAGTACATGGCGTAGTCCTTCGGGCAGGCCACCACGAAACGCTCCACCCCGAGCGTGGAGGCCTCCTTGATCCGGTTCTCGCTGGGCCGCTCGACCAGATGGGAGTCGTCCATCCAGATGCGGCCGCCACCCGCCCCGCAGCAGAAGGTGTTGTCCCGGTTGCGGGGCATCTCGACCAGCTCGCACCCGATGGCACTGAGCACCCGCCTCGGGGCATCGGTGACCTTGTTGTACCGGGCCAGGTAGCACGGATCGTGATACGTGACACGGAAACCGAGCGGGCGCACCGGCAGGGCCCCCGACCCGATCAGATCGGCGAGCACCTCGCTGTAGTGGCGGACCCGCACCTCCAGGCCCAGGGCGGGGTACTCGTTGCGCAGGGTGTTGAACGAGTGCGGGTCGGTGGTGAAGATCTCCCGGAACCGGGCCCGTCCGAATGCTTCTATGTTGTGCTCGGCGAGAAGCTCGAAGAGGCCTTCCTCACCAACCCGGCGCACGTCGTTCCCGGCGTTGCGCTCGTCCTCGTAGAGGATGCCGAAATCGACCCCGGCCCCGTTGAGCAACCGGGCGAGGGTCTGGGACAGCACCTGCATCCGCTCGTCGAACGAGGCGTGGTCACCGACGAACCACAGGAGCTCCACCGGTTCCTTGCGGGCGTCCTTCACCTGGAAGTCCAGCGCCTTGGTCCAGCGGGCCCGCATGCGGGACGACTTGCCGAACGAGTTGCCCTGCTGCGCCAGGTTCTGCAGGGCGGTCTGGAGGGTGGGCTCCATGCGTCCCTGATCGACCAGCCGGCGCCGCAGCTGGATGATGGTAGGTACGTGCTCGATCCCGACCGGGCAGGCTTCGACGCACGCCATGCAGGTCGTGCACGCCCAGAGGGTGCGCTCGGGTATGACGTCACCGGCGATCTCGAGCTCCGCTCCGGCCGGTCCGGCCATGGGCCCGGTCGCCTCGGAGCGGACCTCCCGGTCGAGCACCGCCGGGATGCCCTTCTGGCGGTCGACCCACTGGCGCAGGTCCAGGATCAGGTCCCGCGGCGAAAGGGCTGCGCCGGCCGTGCGGGCCGGGCACACCTCGTGGCAGCGGCCGCACTTGGTGCAGGCGTCGAAGTCGAGCAGTTCCTTCCAGGTGAAGTCGGAGACGGTCGCGTAGCCGATGTGGTCGCCGCTCGGCGCCGGGAGGCGGCGGGTGGGCGCCGGGTCGAAGGCGGCCAGGTTGGCGGGCGAGGACAGCATGTGCATGGCCTTGGAGAACGGGATGTAGGCGACGAAGGCCAGCGCCATACCGGCGTGGAACCACCACAGGTACCCATGGACGGCCTTGGCGCTCGAAGCGGTGAGACCCATCCCCGAGAACGCCTTGCCGACCCACCAGCCCAGCCACGTCCAGCGCTCGAAGTACGGGAAGCCGGCGCCGTCGATCCGCAGGCCCTGGACCACGAAACCGGTCACGAGCAGCGCGATGAGCAGACCGAGGAAGACGTAGTCCCCGTCGATCATCCTGCGGCGGGAGTACTCCCCGCCGGGCCGGTCGACCCGGGCGTAACGGAGCTGCGGCTCCCGGCCGCGCACCCGCCTGACGGTAAGCATCACCGTGCCGACCAGCGTGGCCACGCCCGCCAGGTTGAACACCGCGTTGAAGACCTCGTAGAAGACCCCGGCCAGGAACGACTTCTCGTGACCCTGGATCGCGCCCGTGATCAGATGGCCGTAGATGTCGTAGTCGATGCCGACGAGCGTCGTGGCGAGCAGCAGCCCCAGGAAACCCCAGAACACGAGCAGGTGGGCCAGGCCGACCGACGGCTTGCGCCGACGGATGGTCCGGTTGGTGAGCACCGTCGTCAGGGCCTGGGACAGGCTGGGACGCCCGGTCACCCCCGGCACGGTCCCCGGGGACAGGCGCCGGCGGACCCACGGCCGCACGAGCGGCCGGCCCCCCCGGTACTTCTTCAACCTCCGGACCCACCCGGCCACGAAGACGGCGATGGCCGCCGTGGCGAGCGCGTAGAAGACCGCTATCTGCGCCGGGCCCATCCAACCGAAGATGTGGCGGGTGATCACCACCCCGGTCATGCGCGTCCTCCTGTCGGCAACGTCGTCGCGGTCAGCTCAGCCGCTCGACCAGCTCGGGGACCAGGTCGAACAGGTCCACGGTGGCGCCGTAGTGGGCCACGTCGAAGATCGGCGCCTGCGGATCGGTGTTGCAGGAGATGATGAGATCGGCGTTGCGCATCCCCTCGAGGTGCTCGGGCGCCCCGGAGATCCCGAACGACAGGTACGCCTTGGGCTTGACCTTCTTCCCCGACTTGCCGACCTGGTGGGGCTTCGGGAGCCATCCCTGATCGATGATCGGCCGGGATGCGGACAAAGGGACGCCCAGGGCGTCGGCCAGTTCCTGGACCAGCTCCAGGTTGTCCTGGCTTCCTATTCCCCGCCCCACCGATACCAGCAGATCCGCGGTGGTGATGTCGACGCCGCCGGATTCCGGCAGGCGGAGAGCGGCGAAGCTGCTGCGCAGGTCCCCGAGAGCGGAGGTGTCGACGGTCTCCACGGCCGGCTGGCCCGCTCCTCTCCCGGCGTCGGCGGGGAAGGAGCCACCGATGACGGTGCATATGGCCTTGGGTCCCTCGAAGGCGACCTCGGCCATCAGCTTCCCGGCGTAGATCTGAGCGGTGGCGACCACCGCCGCGCCCTCCACGGCCAGCTCCACCGTGTAGGCGGCGAGCGGGGCCTGCCAGGTGACCGAGAGGGCGGCTCCGAGGTCCATCCCCGGGGTGGAGGTGCCCATCAGCACCAACCGGGGTTGGACCGCCGCCACCAGCCCCGACAGCACCCTCTCGTACGCCTCGGG
>JAKAXG010000153.1 GCA_021827225.1 Actinomycetes bacterium
CCCTGCCGGCGCCCCGGTCCTGCTCTTGCCGGCGCCCCCCGGCCCTGCCGGCGCCGATTGGCGGATTTCTGCCCGTAGAGGGCAAGGATCCGCCAATCGCTCCCGTCCGGGCGCCGGTCGCTCCCGTCCGGGCGCCGGTCGCTCCCGCCCCTCAGCCGCCGGCGCAGCTCCGGCAGGTACCCGCGATCTCCACGGTGTGGGAGATGTCCACGAAGCCGTGCTCACCGGCCACCCGGTCGGCCCAGCGCTCCACCTCCGGGCCCTCCACCTCCACCGCCCGCCCGCACTTCCGACACACCAGGTGGTGATGGTGGCGCTCGGTGCCGCAACGGCGGTACAGAGTCTCGCCTTCATCGGTGCGCAGCGTGTCCACTTCGCCGGACTCTGCGAGGGACCGCAGCTGGTTGTACACGGTGGTGAGCCCCACGTTCTGGCCCTCGGACCGCAACTCGCTGAAGAGGTCCTGGGCCGACCGGAACCCGTCCGACCGGTCCAGGACAGAGGCCAGCGCCCGCTTCTGGCGGGTGTCCCGGGGCGAACTCATACGGTAATGGTAATCATTTCGGATAAGCTTCCGGCGTGGTCGCAAGGATGGTTGCAGGTAGGGCGCTCACGTTAGCCAGCGCGGTGGTGCTGGCCGCCGCCTGCGCCGCCTGCTCATCGGCAGGGGGATCCTCCGCCACGCCTGCCAGTTCTTCCGTCCCCGCCACTTCCTCCGCTCAGCACCATCCCGGCCGGATCGACGTGGTGGCCGCCGAGAGCCAGTACGGCGAGGTGGCCGCCGAGGTGGGCGGCGTGTACGCCCGGGTCACCTCGGTGATGACCGACCCCAACACGGACCCCCACAGCTTCGAGGTCAGCACCAGCGTGGCCCGTTCCGTGGCCGCGGCCAGGGTCGTGGTACAGAACGGGCTGGGCTACGACGGGTTCATGGGGAGGATCGAGTCGGCCTCCCCCAGCCCCGGCCGGAAGGTGATCGTGGCGGCCGATTTGCCGGGTGTTCCCTCCAGCACCGCCAACCCCCACCTGTGGTACGACCCGTCCACCATGCCGAAGGTGGCCGGTGCTGTCGCCGCCGCCCTGGCCGCCGTCGAACCGGCTCACGCCGCCTACTTCGAGGCCAACGCCGCCCGGTTCCGGGCCAGCCTGCAGCCGTGGCTGTCGGTCCTGGCGCAGTTCCGCTCGCATTACCGCGGGGTGCCGGTGGCGACCACGGAGCCGGTGGCCGACTACCTGCTGCAGGCCGCCGGGGCGCACAACCTCACCCCGTTCAGTTTCCAGGCCGATGTGATGAACGGCGTCGATCCGGCGCCCCAGGACATAGCCATCGAGGACGGCCTGCTGCAGAAACACCGGGTCAGGGCCCTGGTGTACAACGAGCAGGTCACCGATTCCCTCACCCAGGGCTTCGTGCGTACCGCCCGGGCCGCCGGCGTGCCGGTTGTAGGCGTGTACGAGCTGCTGCCCACCGGGGAGACCTACGCCGAGTGGATGCTCTCCACGGTCCAGCAGTTGGAGAGGGCGGTGGGCGGATCGTGAGCCCCATCGTGGAACTGCGTGATGTCGACGTGAGGCTCTCCGGCCGCCCGGTGCTCGACCGGGTCAGCCTGAGCGTCGACGACGGCGAATTCACCGGTCTGATCGGCAGCAACGGGGCAGGCAAGACGACGCTGCTGAAAGCCATCCTGGGCCTGATCGAGCCCGACGCGGGGGAGGTGTTGATCGCCGGCCGGCCCCGGGCGGCCGGCCGGTCGGGCCTCCGCCGGGGTGGACGGGCCCCGGCGGTCGGTTACGTGCCGCAGAAGATCGACCTGGATCCCGACGTGCCCCTACGGGCCCGTGATCTCGTCGGGCTGGGTATGGACGGGCACCGTCTGGGCCTGGCCCGCCGCTCCGCCGCTCGCAGCCAGGAGGTGGAGGAGGCACTGCTGGCGGTGGGCGCCGAGAGCTTCGCCGACTCCCGGGTGGGCCGCCTGTCGGGGGGCGAGCAGCAACGGGTGATGATCGCCCACGCCCTGGTGGGGCAGCCCCGCCTGCTCCTCCTCGACGAGCCGCTCGCCAATCTGGACATCAGCAGCGTCAACGACATCGTGTCCGTGCTGGCCCGCATATCCACCCGGCAGGGCGTCGCGATCCTGATATCCGCCCACGACATGAACCCGCTCCTGCCGGTCATGGACCGCATCGCCTACATGGCGGACGGCCGCGTGGTGTCGGGATCCACCGACGAGATCGTCCGCACCGAGGTGCTCAGCGACCTGTACCGCCACCCGGTCGAGGTGCTGCGGGTGCAGGGCCGGGTGCTGGTGGTGTCAGGAGCATGACAGGCCCCCGCGGGTGAGCTTCTTCAGCAGCGGCCCCGTCCATACCGCCCTTATCGTCGGCGCCCTGGTCGCCCTGGTTTCCGGCCCGGTCGGGGTGTTCACCGTGATGCGCGGCCAGTCCTTCGCCGGGCACTCGCTGGCCGACGTCGGCACCACCGGAGGTTCCGGTGCCTACCTGGTGGGCGTCAACGTCCTCGCCGGCTTCGTGGCCATCAACCTGGTCGCGGCCGCCGCCATGGAGGCGATCGGGATGCGCCGGGCCCGGGGCCGGGACGTGGCCACCGGGATCGTGCTCGGGGCGGCGCTGGGCCTGTCCGCCCTGTTCCTGTACCTGCAGACCAGCTCGAGCACCACCGGGGCCACCATGACGGTGCTCTTCGGTTCCATCTTCACCTTCGACCCCGGCTACGTGCCCTTCGTCGCCGCCACCTCGGTGGTGGCTCTGGCGGTGCTGGCGGCGCTGTACCGGCCACTGCTGCTCTCGTCGGTCAGCCCGGAACTGGCCGCCGCCCGGGGATTGCCCGTCGGCCTGATCGGGGCGGCCTATCTGGTCGCTCTGGCGCTGGCCGTGTCGCTGTCAGCTGTGACGATCGGGGCGGTGCTCTCCACCGCGCTGCTGGTCGGCCCGGCGGCCGCCGCCCTGCGCGTCACCCGCCGGCCGGGTGCCGCCGTGCTGGTCGCCGCCGCGATAGGCGTCGCCGCCACCTGGGCCGGCGTCGCCCTGTCGTACGAGAGCTACTACTGGCCTCCGCACCATCAGGGCTGGCCGGTCAGCTTCTTCGTGGTGGTAGCCGTGCTGGCCGGCTACGTGGTGGCGGCGGCCATCGGGCGGCGGGGGCGGCGCTGATGTTCTCGGGTCTGATGGTCAACGCCTGGGAGGCAGCCACGCTGGTCGCGGTAGTGGCCGGGGTGGTCGGTTTCTTCACCGTGATGAGGGGATCGGCTTTCGCCGCCCACGCCCTGCCCAACGGGGCGTTCGCCGGCGCGGCCGGCGCGACCGTGCTCGGCACCAGCGCCCTGCTCGGCGTCGGCGTCTTCGCCGTGGCCGGGGCGCTGGGTATCGCCGCCCTCGGCCGGCGGGCCCGCCACGACGTGGCCACCGCGCTGGCGATGGTCACCATGCTGGCCCTCGGAGCCCTGTTCCTGTCTCTCGGGACCGCCTACGCCCCGGAGGTGTACGCCCTTCTCTTCGGGCAGGTCCTGGGCGTTTCCGCTGCCAGCCTGCAGACCATGGCGCTGCTCGGGGTGCTGTGCCTGGTGGCGGTGGCGGTGCTGTACCGGCCCCTCCTCCTGTCCTCGGTCAGCCCGGAGGTGGCCGAGGCCCGGGGGGTTTCGGCTTCCCGGACCGACACGCTGTTCCTGCTGGTGCTGGCCCTGGCCACCACCATGGCCGTGCCCGTGGTGGGGGCGCTCCTGATCTTCACGCTGCTCATCAGCCCGGCCGCCGCCGCCCGCTGCCTGGTCGACCGGCCGGGCCGGGCGATGGCCCTCACCGTCGGTGTCGCTCTCCTGACCGTGTGGGCGGCCATCGCCGTCAGCTACTGGACCGACCTGCCGGTGGGGTTCTTCGTGGGGGCCGGTGGCGCCGTCTCCTATTCCGCCGCCCGCCTGCTCGCCGCGGCCACCCGCCGGCACCCGGCCCCTCGGCACCGATAGCCCGCCGGCACCCGGCACCCGGCACCCGGCACCCGGCACCCGGGCAACCGGCACCCGGCCCCCGGCACCCGGCACCGCCGGCCCCCGGCACGCCAGCACCCGGCGCCCAGGCCGGGTCAACGGCGCTCAGCGCAGGGCGTCGGGGCCCCGCTCCCCGGTGCGGATGCGGATGAGATCCTCCACCGGGGTCGTCCACACCTTCCCGTCGCCGATGCGGCCGGTCCGGGCCGCCTCCACGATCAGGCGGACCACCCGGTCCGCCTCGGAGTCGTCGACCACCACTTCTATGCGGACCTTGGGAACGAAGTCGATGCGGTACTCCGCACCCCGGTAGACCTCGGTGTGGCCGCCCTGCCGGCCGAACCCCTGGGCCTCGCTGACGGTCATGCCGGAGATACCGGCGTCCTGGAGCGCCGCCTTGACGTCCTCCAGGCGGAACGGCTTCACCACCGCTGTGACCAGGCGCATCAGTACGTCCCCCTCTGGGTGGATGAGGAGCCGAACGGGCCGGCGGCCCGCGACCCTGAGGACGCCTCGAAGTCGTAGGCGTTCTCCTCGAACAGGCTGATGTCGAGCCCGACCCGCTCGTCGTTCTCCGACACCCGCAATCCGATCGTCGCCCGCACCGCCCAGGCGATGGCGGCGGTCATGGCCAGCGAGTACGCCCCCACCGTCACCACCGCCAGGGCCTGGTGGCCGAGCAGGGACGCCCCGCCCCCGTAGAACAGGCCGTTGGCCCCGAGGGAGGCGGCGGTGCCGAAGAAGCCCACGAGGAGGGTGCCGAGCAGGCCGGCCACGCCGTGCACGGCCAGCACGTCCAGGGAGTCGTCGAGCTGCAGCCGGAACTTCAGGCTGACCGCCAGGGCGCACACCGCCCCGGCGAGGAGGCCGATCACCGTGGCGCCCAGCGTGTCGACGAAGCCGCAGGCCGGGGTGATGGCCACCGCCCCGGCGATGGCGCCGCTGACCGCGCCGAGGGTGGTCGGCTTGCCGGTCCGGATCTTCTCCACCGCTATCCAGGCGAGGAGGGCGGCGGCGGTCGCGGTGTTGGTGTTGATGAAGGCGGTGCCGGCGCCGTTGGCGGTGAGGGCCGACCCGGCGTTGAACCCGAACCAGCCGAACCACAGGATCCCGCCGCCCAGAACGGTGAGAGGGATGTTGTGGGGCCGCATCAACGAGTTGGGCCATCCCCGCCGCCGGCCTGTCACCAGGGCCAGGGCGGCGCCGGCCATGCCGGCGTTCAACTCGACGACCGTCCCGCCGGCGAAGTCCTCCGTGCCCCTGCGGGCCAGCCAGCCGTTGGGGGAGAAAACCCAGTGGGCGATGGGGGCGTACACCAGCACCGACCAGGCCACGATGAACACCAGGAACGCCCCGAACTTCATGCGGTCCGCCCCCGAACCGGTGAGCAGGGCGGGGGTGATGATGGCGAACATCATCTGGAAGATGATGAACACCACCGGCGGGATGCTCATGCTGTGGCCGTTGGTGAACCCGGGAACCACCTGGTTCAGGTGGCCCAGGCCGGCGAAGTGCAGGGTGCCGATGATCCCCAGCCCCCCGGCGTCGGGGCCGAAGGCCAGGCTGTAGGTGACCCACACCCAGACCAGGCTGACAACGGCCATGACGGCGAAGTTCTGGATGAGCATGCCGAGGACGTTCTTGCGCCGGACCATGCCCCCGTAGAAGAGGGCCAGGCCGGGAGTCATGAACAGGACCAGGGCCGCGCTCACCAGAACCCACGCCGAATCCCCAGAGTTGTAGTGCACCAGCAGCCCTCTCCTCCGTGCGAAGCGCCGAAACGCTAGCCCAGGCACGGCCGCCGCTCCCGCCGGGGGCCGAGGGGCCACAGGCACTGCTCCCACCGGCGGCCGCGGCGCCGCTCCCACGGGCAGCCGGGCGGTCCCGGGGGATAGCGTCTTGGTCATGACCGCGGTGGAGTTCCACTTCGACGTGATGTGCCCCTGGGCGTACCAGACCAGCAAATGGATCCGGGAGGCCCGGCAGCAGCGGGACATCACGGTGACCTGGCGGTTCTTCTCCCTGGAGGAGGTCAACCGCCAGGAAGGCAAGAAGCACCCCTGGGAGCGGCCCTGGTCCTACGGCTGGTCGATGCTGAGGGTGGCAGCCCGGCTGCGCCGGGAGGAAGACGGCAACGACGCCGTGGACCGCTTCTACGCCGTCGCCGGCCGTATGCTGCACGAGGACGGAGCCAAGGTCCACACTCCCGAGGGGGTGGAGGAGGTGCTCCGGCAGATCGGCCGGGACCCGGGTCTGGTGGCCGAGGCTGTCGCCGACCCGTCCACCTCAGAGGAGGTCCGGGCCGACCACCAGCGGGTCCTGGATCTGGGTGGCTACGGGGTGCCGACCATGGTGATCGACGGATCCACCCCGCTGTTCGGACCGGTCGTCACGCCGGCTCCGACCGGACCGGCGGCCGGCCGGCTGTGGGACCTGGTGGCCGGCTGGGCCGAGTTCCCCCACCTCTACGAGCTGCGCCGGCCCAAGACCGACGCCGACTGGAAGCACATCGAGGCGGAGTTCCGTCCCTACCTCGACGCCCGGGACTGGCAGTCCGTCCAGACCCCGGTGGCCTGAACCGGCCCACCCGTCAGACGCCCAACGAGAGAACAGGACACCATGAGCGCCACTCCCAACCCGCCCGGCATCGTCGCTGACAATTCTGCCGCCGGCCTCACCGCCCAGTTGGCCCAGGTGTGGGACTCGCTCGCGGGGCTGGGTTCCGGCCTGACCGACACCGACTGGGAGGCGCCCACCCCGTGTCCCGGGTGGCCGGTCTCGGCCCAGTACGCCCACATGATCGGGACCGAGAGCATGCTGCTCGGCCGCCCCAACCCCGAGGTCGACGCCGGGTCGCCGGCCCATGTGCGCAACCAGATCGGCGGGTTCAACGAGGTCTGGGTCGTAGCCCTGGCCAGCCACCCGCGGATGGAGGTGCTCGATCTGTTCCGCGAGGTCACGACCGAGAGGCGCCAGGCCCTGGCCGCCATGACCGAGGACGACTTCTCGGCCGAGTCGTGGACCCCGGTGGGCAAGTCGGACTACCGCCGGTTCATGCAGATCCGGGTGTTCGACTGCTGGGTGCACGAACAGGACATCCGCGACGCGCTGGGACGGGCCGGTCACGAGTCCGGGCCGGTCGCCGAGCAGGCGGTGGATGAGATCGTACGGGCCGCCGGCTACCTGGTGGGCAAGAAGGCCGCGGCTCCGGCCGGTTCGTCGGTGAGGTTCGAGCTGACCGGACCGGTGGAGCGGCGCATCGACGTGGCCGTAACCGATGGCCGGGCCCAGGTGGTGGAGTCCCTGGACGGCGATCCGGTTGCGACCGTCACGCTCGGCTCCACCGCCTTCACCCGCCTGGCCTGCGGGCGCATCGGCCCCGCCGAGGTCATCTCCGACGGCCGGCTGGGCGGGGTGCGCCTGGCCGGCGACGCCGCCCTCGGCCGGCGGGTGGCGGAGAACCTGGCGTTCACCATCTGAGCGGGCGGCGAGCGTGAGCCCCCAGCCGCTGGACTACCGCCGCTTCGGGGAGGCGTTCGTCCTCTCCGCGGTGACACCGGAGCGGATCGTCGATGCCGTGACCCGCATAGCCGGGGACGTGGTGGAGCTGGGCCCGTTGAAGGCCGGCCCGGGAGGACGGGCCACCGTCCGGGCACGGGGGCGCCTGGGAGAGCCGTCCGCCGACGAGACCGGTTCGGAGCCGCTCGCCTACGACGTGCGTGTGCCCGTCGCGGTCTCCCTGGAGGTGAAAGTGGGGAGCGTCAACCGCTATGACGCCTCCGGACAGATTCCTCTGCGGCTGGAGGTCCGGACGGTCGAGCCCCTGGCCATCCACATAGAGGTGCAGCCGGTACGGGCCTCCGACATCGAGTTCGACATCGACGCGAAGGGTGTCCAGGCCAGGCTCCTGGGCCGGGCGGGGGACGTGGCCGGCGAGCTTCGCCGCTACACCGCCGACTACGTGAACGAGCGCATCTCCGATCCCGGCACCGCCCGTTTCACCTACATCGACCTGCTGCCGCTGATCGACCGGGTGTGGGGCGAGCTCTGAAAGATCGACTGAAGTTTTTTTCCGGTCCGGCCGAATAATTCCACAGCACCCGAGGCGGCCGAGGGGTCGCCCTACCGGACCTGAACAAGGGCTCCACTCCGATTCGTACCATCTGCAACTCTTTGTGGCGCCCGCTCGTGGTAGCCGCCACTACCTTGGCCGCCTCGAGCATCGCCCTCGCTTCTCCGGCAGCCGCGGCCACCAACGTTCCGGCACCATCGACGCTGGTGCCCGTCCCGGCGCTGGCCCCTCCCGCCCCCCCGAAGGGGTCCGTGGCCCTCGGCCCGGCCTCCGGCGCCCAGGCGATGAGCGTCGACGTCGTCCTGTCGCCGTCCCATCCCGGGCAGCTCGCCTCCCTCCTCGCCGCCCTGTACGACCCCCGCTCGCCGCAGTACCACCACTGGCTGGCTCCCGGTCAGTTCGACACCCGCTTCGCCC
>JAKAXG010000154.1 GCA_021827225.1 Actinomycetes bacterium
GGCCCGGGCCCCGTCCGCCAGGATGGTGTCGAGCCCGCCACCCTCGCCCAGGTGCCACACTCCGCCGCGCGCCGCCCCGATGGGGATGACGTCGTAGAGGGCATCCATGAGCCGGGCCAGCAGCGGGGTCACGTCGTCAGCGGCGAGCGGGGAGACCAGGAGCCGGACGCCGCAGGAGATGTCGAACCCGACGCCGCCCGGGGAAGCCACCCCCTCCGATCCGACGTCGGTGGCCGCCACGCCGCCGATCGGGAAACCGTAACCCCAGTGGATGTCGGGCATGGCGTAGGAGGCCTCGACGATGCCCGGCAGGTGCGCCACGTTGGCCACCTGGCGGAGGGCATCGGGTTCCACCTCGCGGGCTATGCGGGACGAGGCGTACACCACGCCGGGGACCCGCATCCCCGCCGACGGGGGGATCAGCCATCTCACCGGCTCGCCGGGGACCGGCTGCAGGGCGAGCGCTCCGATCCCGGCGGTGCTGTGACCCTCGGCCTCGGCTCCGGCGGCCGTCAGACGTCGACCAGGACCCGGCACCGCCATCCCCCGCCGTCGGGCTCCATGGAGAGCCCGTGGTAGGTGACCGCCTTGGGGATGGGCCCCACCACCGTCACCCCCTCCAGCGGGACCACCTCCATGTCCCCGATCACTCCGCCGTCCTCGGCGGAGAAGAGGTGGAACCCGACGGGGACCACCGACAGCACGTCCAGGTCGTATATGACGTCCTCGAGCAGTGACACCAGCTGGGACTCGGGCGGGCCGGCATCTGCGGCTACAGGCAGCACCTTCGTGACCGCGGCGCCAGAGGCGAGGGCGAACTCCTCCACCAGCGCCACCATCGCCTCCGTGATGCACGCGGCGGGATCCGGGGCCCACGCCTCGATGATGAAGTCGGCGGTGTGGGCCAGCACCCGGTGACCCGCCCGTCCGGAGTCCGAGCCGCCATCTGCGGTCGCAGACCAGCGGCCGTCGGTCACAGCGACCCGGACGGCCTTCAGCGAGCGCACGACCGAGGCGATCATGGCCGCCTCGTCGGCTCCACCCCAGCGGACGGAACGGAGCTGCTCCTCGATCTGCTCGTCCGTGAAGCCCCCCAGGATCAGCACGGCGCTCAGATGGATCATGTCGGGGGCGACGCCGAGCCTCTCGGCCAGGTCGGAGAGCCGGTGGGAGTTGGCGTCCAGCCACTGGCGCACTTCTGTCATCGGCGGCCTCCCACGAACCCGTCTGGTCCCAATTTCCCGGGCGGGCGTCCAGGCCCACAGAGGAATAAGTCCCCACCGGGACCGCCGCCCGAGGCTCGACCTTCGCCTCTGGCCCGGCCCGGGACCGCTCCCCAGACTGGGAGCATGGAGCACAACATCGATGTGATCAACCGGACGGTGGCCAAGACCTACGAGTGGATCTCCCTGACCGGCGAGCGGGCCGGCCTCGACGACGCCCACGACTCGTACCAGGTGCTGCGCTCCGTCCTCCACGCCCTCCGGGACCGTCTGGACACCAACGTGGCCGCACACTTGGCAGCGCAGATGCCCATACTGCTCAAGGGGGTCTTCTACGACGGATGGGATCCGGGCCGGCTCCCGCAGCGGACATCGTTGGACGAGTTCCTCGCCCGGGTCGAGAGGGAGGCCGGGGTCAAGGGGACCAGCGCTGCAGAGGACGCGGTGCGGGCGGTGATGTCGGTCGTCTGGGACGAGTTGGGACCGGGCGCCATCGACCATCTGCTGGCGGTGCTCCCCAAGGAGTTCGCCTCTTACATGTAGAGGCTCCTACATGTAGAAGAGCGGCGCAACGGCTCAGCCGTGGATCGTGACCGGGTGTCCCTCGAAGGTCTCGACGCCATGGGCGGCCGCGTCCACCAACTGATGCGACAGGTCGGCCAGGGCCCGGGCGGCCGCCAGTTCCTCGCCGATGGCCGGAACATCGGGGTCCAGGGGGTTCCGGCGGGAACGCCCCCATCCGTGCCAGTCGCGACGTGTGGCGTGCATCCTGGCGTCGGCCCGGGTGCGATCCTCGTCCTCGGTGAAGACCACCTCGACGGTCCAGACCCTCTCGGGGTCGGCCCCGCCCCGCCCCGGCACCTCGGCATCGCCCCGGCGCAGGGCCTCGACCGCCCTCTCGAGGGTGTGGCGCCGGGCCACCAGTTGGCCGCGGTAGAGACTGTTGTCGGTAGCGGCGATCTCATGGCTCATATCGCTCAGCGCCTCCCGGGCCAGAGCTTCGAGCTCGACCACCTCTTCGTGGGTGAGGGTCATGCGCATCTCTCCTCCTCCGGGCCTGGTGACTCCCCCCGGTCGTCTCCACACGAAGGATGCCCCCGGGGCGGCCCCCTTCCCAGGGCCGAAAGGACCTGGCCCTCGACGGGCCATCCCCGGATGGGGTCTATTAGCCTCCAGCCATGGGTTATCTGGTCGGGCGAGGGATAGCCGACATCACCGGTGAGGCGGCGGACTGCGGCATGCTGGGCTACGGCAAGGCCGGCCAGCAGACGAGGGGTATCCACACCCGGCTCCGGTCCCGGGCGTTCGTCATCTCCGATGAGGGACGCACCAGCCGGGTGCTCCTATCGGTCAACGACCTGCCCATGATCTTCGACAGCGTCCGTAGGGAGGTGCTCGACCGGCTGCGGGCGCTCCACGGCGACGCCTACAGCGAGCGCAACGTCCTGATCACCGCCACGCACACCCACTGCGGACCCGGGGGTTACTCCCACCACCGCCTGTACAACTCGAACACCCACGGCTTCCGACCTCTCACCTTCGCGGCCATCACCGACGGGATCTTCGAGGCCGCCTCCCGGGCCATCGCCGACATGCAGGCATCCAGGCTGGTGCTGGGCCATGCCGAGTTGCACGACGCCAGCATCAACCGCTCCCGCGAGGCATTCGAGCGGAACCCGGCAGAGGAGCGGGCGGCCTTCCCGGATGCCATCGACCCGCAATCGACCGTGCTCGGGGTGATCAGGGACGGCCGCCCGGTGGGAGCGATCAACTGGTTCGCCACGCACGGAACCAGCATGACGAACCGCAACCGGCTGATCAGCTCCGACAACAAGGGCTACGCCGCCTACCACTGGGAGCGGGTCCAGCACGGGGTCGACTACCTGGGGGGCGGCGATCCGGGGTTCGTGTCCGCCTTCGCCCAGACCAACGCCGGGGACATGTCTCCCAACCTGGACCAGCGTCCGGGCACCGGTCCCACCGACGACGAGTTCGAGAACACCCGCATCATCGGGGAGCGCCAGACACGGGCGGCGGAGGCGGCGATGGAGTGCTCCCGCCCGGTGGAGGGCCCCGTCGATTCCCGCATCACCTTCATAAACCTGTCGGACACGGAGGTGGGACCGGCCTTCACCGGCGACGGGATGCATCACCGGACCGGGATGCCCTTCGGCGGGGCCGGAGCCCTGGCCGGCACGGAGGAGGGCCCGGCGTTCCGCGCCTTCCGCCAGGGGACCAACCCGCTGTGGGACGCCCTGTCCAGGCGCATCTACAAGCTGTCACCCGCTCTGGCCGACAGCCAGGCCCCGAAAGCCCTGGTGGTGCCGGGCGGGCTGATCAACCGGGTGGTCCCGCTGGCCCAGGAGCAGGTCCCGGTCCAGTTGGTGAGGATCGGGCCCCTGTACCTGATCGGGATCCCCGGGGAGGTGACCATCGTCGCCGGTCTCAGGCTGCGCCGAGCGGTGGCGGCCATCGTGGGGGCGGCGATCGAGAACGTCCTGGTGGCCGGCTACAGCAACGGATACATCCACTACGTGACGACCCCCGAGGAGTACGAGGGCCAGCGGTACGAGGCGGGTTCCACCATGTTCGGCCGCTGGGAACTGGGCGCCTTCCAGCAGACCGCGGTGGCGCTGGCCGAAGCCATGAGGGACGGACGGGAGGCTCCGGCCGGCGACCCTCCCCCCCGGGTGCCCCCTCCCCGGCCGGCCCGGACCCCGCTCCGCGCCGACCAGGCCCCGGCCGGGCGGGCCGTCGGCGACGTCCTCACACAGCCCCGGGCTTCGTACCGGAGGGGAGACCATGTGCTGACCGTCGTGGTGGGCGCCTACCCGAACAACAGGCTGCGCCGCAACGACACCTACCTGATGGTCGAACGCCGGACCGGCGACTGCTGGGAGCGGGCGGCCGACGACGGCGACTGGTCGACCAAGCTGATGTGGCGCCGGTACCGGCGCACCGTTTCGGACATCACCATCACGTGGGACATCCCGGAGACGACGGAACCCGGAACGTACCGCATCCGCTACACCGGCGACGCCCGGGACGCTCCCGGCCCCGGGCCCCTGCGGGCGGTGGACGTGGCCACCCGCCCTTTCTCGGTGACCTGACTTTCGTCTCTGGGGCCGGCGGCTGCCGCACCGTAGCGTCACCGCGATGGCTAAGCAGGAGAAGGCACACAGGGGCAAAGATCACCGCTCCGGTGACGGGGAAACCGCTTTCCGCGCCACCACCCTGCCGGCCCGGGAGGCCGGCACAACGGTCCAGCCCCGGATGAAGCGCAAGGAGTACGAGCAGAAGCTGCGGGTGCTCCACGGCGAGCTCGTGGCCATGCAGGAGTGGGTGAAGGGCTCGGGCGCCAAGATCTGCATCGTCTTCGAGGGCCGCGACACGGCTGGCAAGGGGGGCACCATCAAGGCCATCACCGACCGGGTCAGCCCCCGGGTCTTCCGGGTGGTCGCCCTGCCCGCGCCAAACAGCCGGGAACGGTCACAGATGTACATGCAGCGCTACCTCCCCCACCTGCCCGCCGCCGGGGAGGTCGTCATCTTCGACCGCAGCTGGTACAACCGGGCCGGGGTGGAGCGGGTCATGGGATTCTGCACCCCGGAGGACACGCAACGCTTCCTGCGCGGTGCACCGGAGGTGGAGCGGGCCATGGTGGACTCGGGCATCCTCCTGGCCAAGTACTGGCTGGACGTGAGCTCCGACGAGCAGACCCGCCGTCTCGAGAGCCGCATCGAGGATCCCCGCAAGGTCTGGAAGCTCTCCGATCTGGACCTGGAGTCCTACCGCCGGTGGTTCGACTACAGCCGGGCCCGCGACGACATGTTCGGCTCCACCCACACCGCCTGGGCCCCGTGGTACTTCGCCCACAGCGACGACAAGAAGAGAACCCGCTTGAACATCATCTCCCATCTGCTCAGCGTGATCCCCTACGAGCCGCTGGCGCACCGGGACGTCAAGCTGCCCAAGCGTCAGGACCCGGACGGCTACCGGGAGCCGCTCCTCGCGGCCACGCCGATACCGACGCCGTTCTGACCCTCGTTCCACCCTCCAGGGGGGCCCATCCCCCTGGCGCCCACCCACAGACGAGGTCCCGTCCATGACCGACATGATCCAGAAGCCCCCTGGCGAGACCGGGGCCGAGTCCCCGTGGTACAACCGCTCGGCCGAGGAGGTGGCCGGCGCTCTCGGCGTGGATGTGTCCCAGGGACTGTCGGCCGAGGCGGCCGGACGCCTGCTGGCGGCCCACGGTCCCAACTCCCTGCCCGAGGAGGAGGCGCCCCCGGGCTGGAAGCGGTTCCTCGGCGAGTACCGCGGCTACATGCAGCTCATACTCTCCGGCGCGGCCATCGTCTCGCTGGCCATCAAGCAGTGGAGCACCGCGGTGGTCCTGATCCTGCTGACGGTCTTCAACGCGGTGGTGGCGATGCGGCAGGAGGGGAAGGCCGAGAGCGCCATGAACGCCCTCAAGTCCCTCATGAAGGCCACCACCCGGGTCAGGCGCGACGGGATCGAGCGGGAGATGCCCGCCGACCAGCTGGTGGTCGGCGACGTGGTGCTGCTCAGCGCCGGCGACCAGGTACCCGCCGACGGCCGGGTGGTCACAGCCATCTCCCTGCAGGTCGACGAGTCGTCGTTGACCGGGGAGAGCACGCCGGCGGCGAAGGAGACCGGCCCTCTGCCCGCAGGCGACCTGGCTCCCGGCGACCGCTCGAACATGGTGTTCATGAACACCCCTGTCACCCACGGCAGCGGCGTATTCATCGTCACCGCCACCGGCAGCGACACCGAGGTCGGGAAGATCTCCGGCCTGCTCAGGACCACCACCAGGGAGATGTCGCCCCTGACGAGGGAGTTGAACAACCTCAGCCTGTGGGTCGCGGCGGCGGCCGGCATCACCATGATCGTGATGTTCGCCACCGGGCGGGCCCGGGGGGTGGCGTGGGACGCCCTGTTCGTCAGCGCGGTGTCGCTCGCCATCGCCGCCATTCCGGAGGCCCTCCCCACTGTCACGCAGGTGATCCTGTCGCTGGGAAGCACGGACCTGGCCAAGCGCAACGCCATCGTGAAGGATCTCCCCTCAGTCGAGACCCTGGGCTTCACCTCGGCCATCAACTGCGACAAGACCGGGACCCTCACCATGAACCAGATGACCGCGGTGGAGGTCGTGGAGCTCGGTGACCGCTACCGGGTGACCGGCACCGGCTACGACCTCACCGGCCAGGTGCAGCACACGGCAGGCCGGTCCGACCGGCTGGACCTGACCATACTGCCCTTCGTCGTCGCCAACGACGCCGAGTTGGTGGACGGCCGGGTGGTCGGGGACCCGACGGAAGGGGCCCTGCTCGTCCTGGCCTACAAGGCCGGTCTCGATATAGCCGGCAGCCGGGCGTCCCTCCCCCGCCTGGCGACCCTCCCGTTCGACCCCGGATACAAGCTCATGGCCACCTTCAACCGGGCCGTAGACGCAGAAGGGCATCCGGTGGTCCGCTGCTTCGTCAAGGGCGCGGCACCGGCCGTGCTGGCACGGACGGGCACGGCGCTGTCCGGCGGACGATCCGTGACCTGGGACGCGGGCGCGGCGGACAGGGCGGCCGGCGAGATCCGGCGTATGGGAGGCCAGGGCCTGCGGGTTATGGCGGCGGCCCAGCTCGACCTCGATCCGGGCGCCTTCGACCCCGACGGCGATCTGCTGGCCTACCTCACCGGGCTGCAGTTGACCGGTCTGGTCGGGATGGTCGACCCGCCCCGTCCCGAATCGAGGGCCGCGGTCGCCGATGCCACGGCGGCCCACGTCCGGGTCAGGATGGTGACCGGGGACGACGTCACCACCGGTGCGGCCATCGCCGCCCAGCTCGGGATAGAGGGCGAGGCGATCCTCGGCGCCGACTTCGCCGCTCTGAGCGCGGCGGAGCGCAGGAGCCGCATCGAACGCATCGGCGTGGTCGGACGGGTAGCGCCCGAGCACAAGGTCGTGCTGGCCGAGACTCTGAAGCAGAAGGGCGACGTGGTGGCCATGACCGGAGACGGCGTCAACGACGCCCCGGCCATCAAGGCCGCCGACATCGGCATCGCCATGGGCAGCGGCACGGAGGTGGCCAAGAACGCCGGGCGGATGGTGCTCTCGGACGACAACTTCGCCACCATCGTCTTCGCCGTCGAGCAGGGTCGCAAGATCTACGACAACCTGACCAAGTACATCCGGTTCGTGCTGCTGCTCCTCGTGGCCTTCGTCCTCAGCTTCATGGGCGCCGCCATCTTCAACGTCGCCGCCGGCGAGCCGTTCACCCCCGCCGAGGTCCTGTGGATCCACTTCGTGGTCAACGCCCCGTTCGGCTTCGCCCTCGGCTTCGACCGGGAGACACCCGGGCTGATGGAGCAGCGACCCCGTCCCCGGGGCCAGTCGGTCCTCACCTCTTCCCTCATGCTGACGGTGGGCCTGGTCGGGCTGGCCATGTCCGTCTCCACCCTCCTGCTGATACAGCTCGGGAAGTCGGAGTTCGGCAGCGAGGCGGTGGGAAGCTCGATCGCCTTCACGGCCTTCGTGCTGATGATGATCGTGGGCGCCTTCGAGTGCAGGAGTTCCACCGACACGGTGTTCACGCTGGCCAGTTTCGACAGCCGCCAGATGAACCGGGCGGCCGCCGGGGAATTCGTGCTGGCCGTGCTGGCCACGCAGATGGACGCGCTCCGGAGGATCCTCGGCACCACGAACCTGGACATGCGTCAGTTCCGGTGGGCCCTGATCCCGCCCGTCGCCCTCCTGCTCCTGTGGGAGGCGGGCAAGTTCGCCGCCCGCAGGTGGGCCAGCCGGCCCTCCCCGGCCGTGATCACGATATGAGGTGCCGGGGTCCCAACCGTTGGTCCGGGCGTATCAGGCCGGCCGGCGCCACCTGACCCCCGCGACGGGCCGTACGTGACCAAGGACCCTTGGGAAGGTCCGTTGCTAAGGGGCCTGATGAGGACCATCCGACGGTGACAGGAGAGCACGGTGAAGGCTCGTTCGATGGTGCTGCTGGCGGCGGTCGTGGCCGTTCTGGGGTTCGTCTGGTCCGTGTCGGCACCCCCGGTCGGAGCGCAGCCGGCGGGCAATCCGACGACGGTCTTCGCCCTGGGTGACGCCGGCTACTACGGATCGACGGCCGGCATCGCGTCGGTTCATCCCCTGGTGGGCATGGCTGCGACGCCGTCCGGTCACGGCTACTGGCTCGTCGCCTCCGACGGCGGGGTCTTCGCCTTCGGAGACGCCCGCTTCTA
>JAKAXG010000155.1 GCA_021827225.1 Actinomycetes bacterium
CTTCCTAGGGCTGTACCTGGTGGTGTTCGTCGGGCTGTGGCTGTGGGGTCTGCGGGGAGGGCTCAGGACCACCGCCACCATCCTCTTCCCGTTCGTTCTCATCGCGGACATGGCGAACTCCCGCAGAGTCGCCTGGCTGATCCTCATGGGGGCCATGGTGGGCCTGTTCGCGGTAGGGCTGAAGACCCTTCCGGAGCGTCGCAAGTTCCTGGTGCGCGCCCTGGTGGCGGGCTTGGTGGCAGCCGCGGTCTACCTCCCCGCCTTCTGGAACCATGACAGCGGCACCCTCGGGCAGCCGGCCAGAGCAGTGCGCTCCGTGATATCTCCCGATCCCCGAGACAAGTCGTCCAACCTCTACCGCTACGAAGAGGACGCCAACCTCGTCCTCACCATCAAGGCCTCCGGCAAGCTGGGCGCTGGCTTCGGGACACCCATCATGTACAGCCTGCCGATCGCCAACATCACCGGGATCGACAGCATGATCTCCTACATTCCCCACGACGGGCTGTTGTGGGTCTGGATGCGGATGGGGCTGCAGGGCGAGATCGTCTTCTGGTGCTTCGTGTCGGCGGCGATCGTAAAGGCGTCCCGGCTGGCGAAGTCCGCCGACCGCCAGTTATCTCTCCTGGGCGCGGTGATCGTCTGCGCGCTCATCGCCTATGTGCTCATGGGCCACGAGGACATGGGCTTCGCGTGGATTCGCATCGCCGGTGCCATGGGATGTCTGCTCGGGACCCTTGAGGCCGCGTCGAAGTACGCGACCGAGAACTCGATCCCCGAGGTGGAGGCTCCGGCGCGGCGGCGGATGCCGCCCCGGCCCCCGGCGGTATGGGAGCGCAACGGGCTGGCCGAGGCTTCCCGCTAGATCGGATCAGGACGGACGGCCATGCACGTATCATCACTTTCCGCCGAGCCTCGGTCCCATGTGAACAATCGGGCGATGGTCGATGTCCTGTTCATGCAGTCGCAGGCCTACTTCGGCTCCGACTCCATGATCCATTCCCTGATCATGCGCGAGCTGGATCGCAGTCGCTTCCGGGTACACGTGGCCTGCAACCGTGGCAGTGGGGGGCGCAAGTCGGCATCCCTGGCCGCTCTCGAACAGATCCCCGGGCTGATCGTACGGCCCACCGACTTCGGGCCCACAGTCAATGCCCGCAGCCACGGGCAGATCGCCTCGGACCTGGCTCGGACGGGTCCGGGGGCGGTAATCGACCTGGCCGGCCTGGTTCGCTACGCCCGGAGGAACCGCATCGCCATCGTCCACGGCACCGAGAAGCCGCGGGATGCGTTCTACGGTCTCCTCCTGGCCCGGGCCGTCGGCGCCAGGGCCGTCACCCACCTTCACGTGGGGATCGAGGACTGGATCAGCCCGTTGACGCGCTGGGCCATGGCTCGCGACGACGGTCTAATAGCCGTGTCGCAGTTCGTCGCGGCCACTGCAATCGCCAAGGGTTACTCCGCTGAGCGGACGAGCTGGGTGCTGAATGGCGTTGATGCCAGCCGCTGGGATCCCGACACGGACGGGCGTCCCCTGCGACGCGAACTGGGTCTACCCGAAGAGATCCCGGTGATCAGCATCATCTCCCGCTTGTTCCCGTGGAAGGGTCACGGCATCCTGCTCGAAGCGCTGGCCAAGGTGAAGGCGGACGGCCTTCCCTTCAAGCTGTTGGTGGCCGGCGAGGACGACCCCCGGGCTACCCCCGGAGGCGGTAGCTACCTCGCTCAGATCCGGAACCAAGCCGAGGGCCTGGGCTTGGCCGATGACGTCGTCTTCACCGGCTTCCGCCGGGACGTCGAGGCTCTGCTGGCTGCCACCGACATCTACGCCATGCCTTCTTTTGAGGAGCCCTGCGCGGTCGCTTTCCTGGAGGCCATGGCCATGGCCCGGCCCGTCGTGGCCCTCGCCAGCGGCGGGACGCCGCAGCTCGTCGAACACGGACGCAGCGGCCTCCTCTCGGCACCCGACGACATCGACGCGCTCGCCGCCAACGTGGCCATGCTGCTCCACGACCCCGACGCCCGCCGCCGGATGGGCTGCGAGGCTCGCCGGGATGTGGAACGTTACTTCACGCCGCGGCGGCTGGCGGCGGATGTGGAAGCCATCTACGACCGTTTGCTCGACCCGCGACCAATCGGAGGTCCAGGGCCGTGGTGAGAGCTCTCATGCTGGTGTCGGCCAGCGTCGACGAAGCATTGCGACACCAAGTCGCCCAGGGCACCAGACCGACGCCTGAATACCTGAAGCTCGAGCAGGTCCACGGAGTCCAGCTGCTCGACTGGTCCCGCGCCGGCTTCGGTCCGGGACGTCGATCGGTAGGCCGTTCTCTCCGGCACGCGTTGGCCGCTCTCCACACCCGGCCGGGGGCCGACGTCATCTTCTCCGACGGCGAGCATGTGGGCGTGCCGCTGGCGGTGGCTATGGATGCGATGCGGATCCGGGTGCCGCACATGGTCATCGGCCATCACCTCCTGACCCCTGCCAAGGAGCGGGTGTTCCGCCACCTCCGGGCGGCCAGGCGGATCGACCGGGTGGTCGTGCACTCGTCCAACCAGGTCGCTGCTGTCGTGGACCGGCTGGGATTCCGTCCCGAGCAGGTGGTCGTCGTTCCCTACGGGGTTGATGCCGCCTTCTGGGCCGGCGGCTCCGCCGGGGCTGAAGAGGACGGGCTGGTTGTCTCAGCCGGCCGGGAGCACCGCGACTACCGGACCCTGGTGGAAGCCCTGCCGGCAGGCGTTCGGTTGTCCATCGCCGACCACAGCCTGTACACGCCCCACGCCACCCGGCGGGACCCCCTGCAGTGGCCGGACCGCGTCGAGCGGGTCGGCGTTGATCCCCGGGGGCTGCGCGACCTGTACCGTCGGGCCAGTGTGGTCGCCGTCCCGGTGATGCGCAGCACCATGCCGGCCGGGATCACCACCCTCCTCGAGGCCATGGCCATGGGCAAGGCCGTGGTGGTGACCGAGACCCCGGAACTGGCCGGGGTGGTGGCCGACGGCCGGACCGGCCTTACTGTCCCAGCCGGCGACACCGCTGCGATGAGGTCCGCCCTCGAGGTCCTGCTCGACTCCCCTGAGCTGCGCCGGAGGCTGGGCAAAAGGGCCCGGCAGGCGGTGCTCGAGCGATACGACGTAGACCTCTACGCCGCAGCTCTGGCTGCCCACGTGCGCGACCTGGCCGGGCACCCTATGACCCCGGCTACGGCGGCGCCGGATCGTCCCGGGTGCCGGTGAGAGCCTCCGGCGCCCCGCCCAGACAGGCTGCGGGGCCAACCTACCGCTTCGGCTTCGCCATGACCACGTCCGTGGGCAACTCGGTCGTGGTTCAGAACCTTCGCAAGTACACCACCGGGGATCCCACGGTAGAGACCGTCTGGGCGCCGATCACCCACTGGATGGATCCCGACCCGTACCGCTGGCTGCCGGGACCGCTGCACAGCCAGGCGGTCCTCAACGCCGAGACCAGGGAGCTGAGAAGGCAGTGGGGACGGCTGGACGCGGTGGTCGTGCACGCGTTCCAGCTGTTCGCCTACCTGGCCACATTCAAACGCCTCGGCGGTGGCCCGCTGCTGGCGATATCCCAGGACTACGCACCGATTTCCGACACCGCCTTCCTCCGGGCAGTCGGACAGGAAGTGCGTGACGGCTGGCGCCGGGATGCCCGCCTCTGGGCGGAGCGCGCTTATACCCGTCGCGCCGATCTGGTTCTGGCCCGCACCGAGTGGGCAGCCCGGGCTTTCATCGACGAGTGCCGGGTGGCGAGTGACAGGGTACATTTCTCTCCCCATGGGGTGGACCTCGCCATATGGCAGCGCCCGACCCAACGCTCCGCCAACCGAGCGCCCCGCCTCCTCTTCGTCGGAAACGACTTCGAGCGGAAGGGCGGTCCCCTGCTGCTGGACGTGTTCCGCCGACTTCTGATCGGCCGGGCCGAGCTCCATCTTCTGACCAGTAACCCCCCGGCGGAGTTGCCTCCCGGGGTGGTGGTACACGAGCGACAGCCGGCCAACAGCCCCGGGCTGCGCAACATCTACCTCGGGTGCGACATCGCGGTGCTGCCCACCAGGGGCGACTACTCCCCGCTGGCCCTGATGGAGGCCATGGCCTGTGGGCTGCCCGTCGTATCCACACCTGTCGGGGGTGTACCGGAGATCGTGGCCGACGGGCGGACCGGTCTCCTGGTGCCTGTCGGCGACGGGAGGGCGCTGGGAGAGGCTCTGCTCCGCCTAGTCGACGGACCGTTGCTCGCCGCGGAGATGGGTCGGGCCGGCCGGCGACGGGTGGAGGCACTGTTCTCGGCGGAGGACAACGCAGCCAGGATGATGGAGCGCCTCAAGGCCGCAGTGCAACGCCGCGGTTCCCTATAAGAGTCGGCTTTCGTCACCGCTCTCGGGCTGGCCGCAGTCCCAGGGTGAGTGGCGTGGTCGGTGACAGCGCAGGTCGGCCCGATCGAACAGCTGCGCCGTAGAGCTCCTCCATCTGGGATGCGGCCCGCTCCCAGGTGTAACGGGTCTCGACCAGGCGGCGACCCTGCCGACCGAGGCGTGACGCGGCGACCGGATCGGCCAGCAGACTCACCACCGCCTCGGCGAACACGACCGGTCGATCCTGAGCAATTAGAAGATGCTCCCTGTCCCGGGCGTCGATGCCTTCACTGCCCAGAGGCGTGGAGACGATCGCCTTGCCCATGGACAGGGCCTCCAGAACCTTCAGCCGGGTACCTCCGCCCATCCGGATGGGAGCCACGCAGACCGCCGCTCTCCGCACGTAAGGACGCAGGTCCGGCACCCGGCCCGTCACTGTCACCCCATCTCGGCGCAGCGCCGCGAAGTGTTCAGCGTCACCGTCGCCGACGACGGTGAGGGTGGCGCCCGGTCTGCGGCGGCGGATGAGCGGGAAGATGGAGTCCACGAGATGTAGTGCGGCGTCGAAGTTCGGCCGATAGGACAGCAGCCCTGTGAAGACCAGGCTGTCCGGCACTATCGCGTCCGATCCAGGAGCGAAGAAGTCCGGGTCGACCGCGTTGGGAACGGTGAAAGCGGGCGTCCCCGGCGTCGCGGCTCTTACGAGGGCGAGTTCCCGGTCGGATACAACGGCGCACCCGTCAGCGCGGTGCCAGACGCGGTGCTCGTAGGATCGGTACTTCAGGTACTCGAGGCTGTTGAACGCTCGGCGGACCGCCGTCCGCTCCGCCCGGCGCATCCGGTCGAGCATCTCGTACTCGATGTTGTGCGCATTGACCACCAGCGCCGGTCCCGAGGGGATCCGCAGCGAAGCGAGTTGGCTGCCTTCCAGCTGGATGACATCGAAGCGCTCGGCGTGGACGATGCTGTCGAGTCCCGATTGGAGCTGCGCGGAACGGACCTCGGCGGCCAGGAACGGCAGGGGGCCGACCACCGCCCGCGCTTGTCGGACACGCCGCGCCCTCCGGGATCGCCCGGGTTGGGCGACCGTCCGCAGCGAGAGGCCGGGTACCTCTGTGGCGAGGGCCTCGACCCTGTCTCGATCGGCCGCCGCCGCCGGGCACAGCAGCGTCACGTCGTGGCGTCGGGCGATGTGACGCAGCAACTGGAAGGTGCGCATGCCCGATCCCCAGGTCGGGGGGTAGGGGACGCCTCCCGCCAGCACGAGGATCTTCATCGGGAGACCACCTGCTCGGCGCCGGCCGCCGCCTGCCGCATCAGCTGAAAGATGCGGCGGCAGTTCGCCACCGAGTCGTGCTCCGCCTCGGCCAGGCGGCGGCTGAGGGCCCCCATCTCCTGCAGCCGCCGGCGGTCGCGGGCCAGGGAGGCAAGCGCGGCGGCGAGTGCCCGCGGGTCGGCCGGTGGAACCAGGATCCCGTTCCGGCCGTCGCTGACCATGTCCGGGATGGAGCCCACTGTGGTGGACACGATGGCCAGCCCGCTGGCCATGGCTTCGGCGATGACCAGCGGGGTGCAGTCGCCCCGGGTGGGCAGCACGAACACGTCGGCCCGGCCGTACAGGTCGGCCATCGCCGCAGAGTTGGGATCGACACCGGAATACACCGAAACCCCGGCACCGGGGTGGGTTGGAACCTGTCCGGGCGAGGAGGTGACGATATCCACCTCGATGGCGCCGCCGAGGGACCTGACCGCCTCCAACAAATCCAAGCCACCCTTCCGGATGAAGTCCCCCCCGACGAACAGGAGCCGGAGCGGGCCATCGTGGCCGGCAGCCCGTGGCCTGAAGCGGGACAGCTGTACTCCCGGGTAGATCGGGTGTACCCGGTCAGGGGCCATCCCGTAGTCATTGACGAGAGAGTCCGCCGCCCACTGTGACCACGTGACCGTCGCTGCTGCACCCGCCAGGGCCCGGCGGTTGACCCGCAGCTTGGCCCATTCCACCGGCCTGGCCTGCTGGCGGTGGCCGTACGCCTCAGCCTGACTGTCGAAGTTGAGAGGAGTGGCGTCGAGCGATATCACGGTGGGCACCCGTCGCATCGCGGCCCGGAGGAACAGCGCGGCGACCTGGGTGTGTATGAAGACACAGTCGGCCGGGCGGCGACCGAGATCCTGCCGGAGGGCACGGCGGGCCGCCCAACTGGTCTGGACGGACCAGTTGCGTACCAGCGGCAGCGGGCGTACGCCGGGAGTTTCACCGGGACGTACCTTCAAGAGGGTCGCATCGATGTCGGGCTCAGCGGCGCGAGCTGACGCGATGTTCAACGAGTGCACAGTATGGCCGAGGCCCTGTTCCAGGACGAAGACGAAGCGGAACGGGGTCATGGTCTCGCCCTTGCCGTGATGCGGATCACACCCGGCTCAACCGCTGGGTCATGACCCAAGGCACGAGGTCTCGGAATACCGAAAGGCCGTCCCCAGCATAGCGGCGGGCCAGCCGCCTGGGTTCGTGAGCCAGGCGGTAGCTCCACTCCAACCCGGCGTCTTGCATCCAGCGAGGAGCCCGGGAGACTCGGCCGGCGATCAGGTCGAGCGAACAGCCCACGCCCACGGCGACCATCGGCAGGGAAGCCCGGTTGCGGTGGATCCACTTCTCCTGCTTCGGATGTCCGAAGGCGACCAGCAGGATGTGGGGTGATGCTCGTCCGACGCGGTCGAGAATGGTCGCGTCATCCATGTCGTCGAGGGAAGCCCGAGGCGGCTCGAAATGGGAGACGGAGAGCGAGGGGTAGCGCTCCGTCAGGGTGTCGGCTGCGATGGTGGCCGAGCCGCTCTCCCCGCCGAGGAGAAACAACCGCAGTCCCCGCTCGGCCGCCCGCTCGGCGAGGAGTGGCACCAGGTCCGCCCCGGCGATCCGGGAGGCGTCGGGCCGACCCAACCGGCGGGCGGCCCACACGACGGGAGCACCGTCGGGAATGTTGATAGCGGTTGACCGCAGGATGGACCGAACCTCCGCATCCTGCTGACTGGTGACCAGAAAGTCGAGATTCACCGTCGCCACCTGGAAGTGGCGATGTTGCTCGGCGGCGGTCGTGATGCGCTCGAGGACGGCGTCCATGGTCCCGACGTCCACGGGGACGCCAAGGATCTCCTCCCGGTCAGGAAACTGCATCTCCGGGCCTTTCTGTGCGGATCCACCTGTCAGCCGCCTGATTTCGGAACACGCCGGCGGTCCCCATCAGCTTCTCTGCCAGGAACACTGGAGTGAGCAGCAGGCTGACGAACATCTCGGCCGGAGCGCCCGCGGCGAGCAGGCCAGTGACGACGAAGCCGATCACCGACACCAAACCGACAAGGGATGGCGCGACGGTAAGCGCGGGGACCATGCCTGTGGCCGCGAGGACGGTGGCGGGCATGGCGACCGCCAGCAGCCACAGTGCCAGTAGTCCGAGCGGCGGCACGGCCAGGTCCACCGCCAGGTCGAGGTCTCGGAGCCGACCTCCGACAAGAACATCTCTGAGCAGGCCCGGAAGGGCCCGCCTGACCAGGTGCAGGCGGCCGCCTTCCCAGCGTTCCCTCTGAACCTGGGCGCTGCCGGCTGTCGCCGGGACAGGCGCCTGGATGCGGGCTGCTCTCGAGTAGGCCGGGCGGATGCCGGCGAGTCGGAGGGTGAGCGTGTACTCGAGATCCTCCGCGGGGGTGAAAGCGCTCCACGGGTGGCTTGCCACCACCTCGGTGGCCAGCAGCATGCCGTTGCCGACCAGGCTGCACGGCAGGCCGAGAACGGCCCGACCGGAGAACCTGGCCCGGTGGAAGAGCAGGAACGCCAGAGCCCGGAGTTGAACCCGGCCGGCGGTGGGGTCGCACAGCACGGTGTAGTCCGCTTGGACGACCGGCGACCCCCTTTCGAAGCTCGATGCCAGGCAGCGGAGCATGGACGGCTCGGCAATGGAGTCGGCGTCCACGATGATGAAGGCGTCAGGTGATCCTCCCCGGGCGAGGAGCCTGTCCATGGCCCATCGGAGCGCCTGCCCCTTGCCGCGGGCGTCTGGAGCATCCCTCACGAGAGA
>JAKAXG010000156.1:0-8094 GCA_021827225.1 Actinomycetes bacterium
ATCTCTCCGGGGGTGACCGTGACGGCGCTGAACCCGGGCCCGGAGGGGGGATACAGCACGATGACGATGGCCCTCACCGCCCGGACCGAGCCGAGTTCGGTCGCGTCTCCTTCCTGCCGCCCCCAGGACAGGAATCTGGACTGCTCAGGGTCGCTGGTTCTCGAAATCCCGAACTTCGGCGGACTCAGCATCCAAGAGGACAACTTCGAGGTCCACCGGGTGGCGGTGGGTGACATCAGCTGCGGCGGAGGCGACGAGGGGGGTTGCGACGACGAGCAAGCGATGGCGCCGGCCGCCGTTGCGGCGACCTCCGTGGAGCCGGCGAACCCGCCCGTCCAGGCCGAGGTCAACGGGGTTGCCTACCTGGACGACCCGGGCTCCAGCGGGCTCCCGACAGGCACAAAAGTGCAACTCAAGATGACATTTACCGACAACGGTCCCCTCCCCTACCATGACCTGGCCGACGTCCAGATCAACCGGTTCGTCTCCGGGTCGGCAAAGCCTCTCATCTACGACACCGGCGAACAGACCATCGAGCAGGTCACCATCGGACCGGCCACGGCTCCCAGCCCCGTCCCCACGGTGCCTCCCGCCCCGGTCTACGCCGTGACGCTCTCACCGGCCGCGCAGTCGGCAGCGGTGAACGCCAAGGCCAGCGTCACCGCCGTGGTTACCTACGACGGTATCGCCCAAGCCGGCGCCGCCGTCGAGTTCTACATCCCGTCGGGGCCCGACGCCGGCAAGGGCGCCCAGGTGACGACGGGCGGCTCCGGTCAGGCCAGCTTCACCTGGACCGGCGACGCCCCCGGTACTGACACGATCATCGCCAGGAGCTCGCGGACCGACGCCGCTAACCAGGCCGTCACCGTGGTCGGCAGCGCCGCTGTCACCTGGGTGGGCACCGCGCCGGCGACCTCCCCCCAGCCACCGGCGGCGCCGGCGACGGCCGGCCCTGCCGGTTACGTGCTGGCCGCCTCTGACGGGGGCGTGTTCGCCTTCGGGACCGGGTTCCACGGCTCGGCCGCCGGCGTCAAGCTGGCCGCCCCGGTCGTGGGCATCGCCCGCACCCCCAGCGGCAACGGCTACTGGCTGGTCGCCTCCGACGGCGGCGTGTTCAGCTACGGTGACGCCCGCTTCTACGGATCGACCGGCAACGTCAAGCTGGCCGCCCCCATCGTGGGCATGGCCCGCACCCCCGACGGCCACGGCTACTGGCTGGTCGCCTCCGACGGCGGGGTGTTCTCCTTCGGCGACGCCCGCTTCTACGGATCGACCGGCAACCTGAAACTGGCCGCCCCCATCGTGGACATCACCGCCACCAGCAACGGCGGCGGCTACTGGCTCATCGCCCGCGACGGTGGGGTGTTCAGCTTCGGCAACGCCGGCTTCCACGGCTCGCTGGCCGTCGACGGCTCCCAGATCGTCTCCGGTGTGAGCACGCCTGACAACGGTGGTTACTGGATGGTCGGATCCGACGGTCACATCTACGCCTTCGGTGACGCCCCCCGCACCACCAGCGCCGGCTACCTGCACGCCCCGATCGTGGCCATGGACGCCACCCCCACCGGCGTCGGCTTCGTCCTGGCCGGCCGGGACGGCGGCGTGTTCAACTACGGCAACTCGGTGTTCATGGGCAGCGCCGCCAACCTTCCGTTGGCTGCCCCGATCGTCCACATCGCCGACAAGTAGCAACTGACACATCACGCAGCGAGAGGTGGGCCGGTGGTTCCCAGGAGCCACCGGCCCACCTTTGTCCCCCTGCTGCTCCTGCTACTCGGAGGTCGCCGGACCCGACGACTCGCCCACCCAGACGGTCTTGAGGTTGCAGAACTCCCGGATCCCGTGGGCCGACAGCTCCCGCCCGTAGCCCGAGGTCTTGATGCCGCCGAAAGGCAACTGCGGGTAGCTGGTGGTGTTGCCGTTGACGAACAGCATGCCGGCGGCGATGTCCCGGATGAAGCGCTCCCGCTCCGCCTCGTCCTCGGTCCAGACGTTGGACCCGAGGCCGAAGTCCGTGCCGTTGGCCACCTCGATGGCCTCGTCGATGCCCGACACCCGGTACACGGTGGCCACCGGCCCGAAGACCTCCTCCTGGTGCACCCGCATCTCCGGGGTGATCCCGGCCAGCACGGTCGGCTGGTAGAAGAAACCGGGCCCGGCCACCGCCTTTCCGCCGCAGAGGACCTCCGCCCCCTTGGAGACGGCGTCGTCGACCAGCTCGGACACGTCCTTCACCTGCTGCTCCGACGCCAGGGGGCCGATGTCGGTCTTCTCGTCCATCGGGTCGCCCACCACCTTCGAGGCGGTGATGTCGACGAAGCGGCGGACGAACTCGTCGTAGATGTCGGTGTGGACGATGAAGCGCTTGGCGTTGATGCAGGACTGCCCGTTGTTCAGGAGCCTGGCCCCGACACCCACGTCCGCCGCCCGGTCGAGATCGGCGGAGGGCATGACGATGAACGGGTCGCTGCCCCCCAGCTCCAGCACGGTCGGCTTGATGTGGGCGCCGGCCGTCGACGCCACCGAGCTGCCCGCCGGTCCCGAACCGGTGAGGGTGGCGGCCACCACCCGCTTGTCCTTCAGGATGGCCTCCACCTTGGCCGAGCCGATGAGCAGGGTCTGGAACGCCCCCTCCGGGAACCCGGCCCGCTCGAACAGCTCCTGCATGTAGAGGGCCGTCTGGGGCACGTTCGACGCGTGCTTGAGCAACCCGACGTTGCCGGCCATCAGCGCCGGGGCGGCGAAGCGCATGGCCTGCCACAGCGGGAAGTTCCACGGCATGATGGCCAGCACCGGGCCGAGAGGCTGATAGCGGGTGAAGGCGCTGGTGGCCCCCACCGACTCCGGGTCGACCGGCTCGTCGGCGAGGAAGCCCTCGGCGTGCTCGGCGTAGAAACGGCAGGCGGTGGCGCACTTCTGCACCTCCTGCCTGGCCGACACCAGCGTCTTGCCCATCTCCGTGGTCATGATGGTGGCCACCCGGTCCACGTCCTCGTCGAGGATGTCGGCGGCCCGGCGCAGCCACCCCGCCCGCTGCCCGTAGCTGGTCAGCCGGTAGGTGGCGAAGGTCTCGCAGGCCCGGGTCAGGTACCGGTCGATCTCCTCGTCGCTCAGTTCGTCGAAGGTCCGGACCGTTTCCCCGGTGGCCGGGTTGATGGTGGCTATAGCCATGGGGGGCTCCTTCTCGGTGATCAAGTCGCTGATCCGACGGTACAGCGGGTGCCCAGGCTTTCTTCCCCCGAAGGGGCGGGAATACCCGCCCGTCGGTGAAGTTGGGTACCGGTATGAAAGCTGTCGGCGTAGTCGAGTTCGGAGGTCCGGAGGCCCTGCAGGTGGTTGATCTCCCCGACCCGGTGGCCGGGCCGGGCCGGGTGCGGATCCGGGTCCACGCCGCCGCGGTGAGCCCCACCGACACCTACGTGCGCAACGGGGCCCGGGCGGAGGCCCAGCGGGCGGCCGGGCCGCCGCCGTACGTGCCGGGGATGGACGCCGCCGGCGTGCTGGAGGAGATCGGCGAGGGGGTGGACACCGACCTGCAGGTGGGCGAGCACGTGATGGCCGTCGTCGTCCCGAAGGGGTCCCGCGGCGCCTACTCGGAGCAGATCGTGGTGCCGGCGGAGTCGGTGGCCCGGGTCCCGGCCGGGGCTTCCGACGCCGAAGCGTCCACCCTGCCCATGAACGGCCTCACCGCCCGGCTGGCCCTGGACGTGCTGGACCTTCATCCGGGACAAAGCGTGGCCGTCACGGGCGCAGCCGGCGCCTTCGGAGGTTACGTCGTGCAGCTGGCCAAGGCCGACGGCCTCACCGTCGTCGCCGACGCCTCTCAAGCCGACGAGGAGCTGGTGCGCTCCCTCGGGGCGGACATCGTGGTGCGCCGCGGTGACGGCTTCGCCGGCCGGGTCCGGGAGCACTTCCCCGACGGGGTGGACGCCGCCGCCGACGGGGCGCTCCTACACGCCGATCTGGCTCCGGCCGTCCGCGACAACGGCACCATCGTGACCGTGCGCGGCTACAGGGAACCCGGTGAGCGGGGCATCACCTTCCGTCCCATCCTGGTCAGCGAGTACTCCCGGGAGGGGGCCAAGCTGGACCGGCTCCGCCAGCAGGTGGAGGACGGCCAGGTGACCCTCCGGGTGGCCGGAGTGTTCCCGAAGGAGGACGCGGCCGAGACCCACCGCCGCCTGGAAGCGGGGGGTGTGCGGGGCCGGCTGATCATCGAGTTCTGACCCTCCAGGGACCTACGGCCCTTCTGCGGCGCTCGTGCCGTCGGGGACAATCCCCCGCATGGTGATGGGAGGAAGAGGAGCCATGGCTGAGCATGCGAACGCGGCGCTGATGCGCCAGGCCTTCGAGGCTTTCGCCTCCGGGGACGTGGGCGCTCTGGAGGACGTGCTGGCCGAGGACGCCTACGTCCACGAACCGGGGCGGGGCGCCGTTTCGGGCGACTACGTCGGACGGGACCGGGTGCTCGGGTTCTTCGCCAAGCTCTACCAGTTGACCGGGGGGACCTTCAGGGCGGAGCTGATCGACATCCTCGCCGATGACGAGCGGGCCGTGGTGATCGAGCGGTCCACCGCCAGGAGGAACGGCAGGACCCTCGACACCCGGGACGTGCTCGTGTGCGACATCCACGACGGGAAGGTGGTGGCGGTCCACGTCTTCCCCTCCGACGCGGACGTTGAGAACGCCTTCTGGGCCAGGACCGATGGGGCGCGGGCCGCGTCCGTCCGTCACCGCTCCGAGTTGTCGGACGCCCAGCTGGACCGCCTCGGGGAGGTCCTCCGGGATCTCGGAGCTACGAGGGCCTTCAGCGGCACCGAGGCTCTGTGCGCCGCCATCGATGCGGGGGTGGTGAGCGGGATCGCCGACATCGGCAGCGCCATCGAGGATCTCGAGCAGGCCGGCGTGCTGCGGGAGGTGACGAAGAACCCTCCCCGGTGGGCGCCGGTGGAGGCGGACTGACGCGGTCGGGAACATCCAGCCATTCGGTCAGATACCGACCTTCTCCTCAGCTGAGCGCCCTACGCTCTCGACAGCGAGCAGGGAGGTTCCCATGGGCGGTGGGCGGTTCTCGAGGTTGCTGGCAGTGGGGGGCGTGGCGGGGCTCGCCGTGGCCGGGTGGGGAGGCGCCCGACCGGCGGTGGCCATGCTGCCGGCCCACCCGACCAGCTGCTCGTTCAGCTTGGGGCCCATCGCCTCCCAGGGGGCGGCCGGGACGCAGATCTGGGAGGTGCCGCTGGTCCCGTCGAACCCCCGGCAGGGCTGCATCACCACCGTCTCCATGACCGACACGATCACCGACGCCGCCGGCGGCGTTCCGGCCGGTATCAGCCGTGACGGGGGGACGGCCAGCGTGGTCCTGCTGTTCTCCTCGGGCAGGTACCAGGCGCCGGTGGTGGACGTGGCGTGGTCCGGCTACTGCACCGACGTGCCCCAGCCCGTGTACCTGCACCTGAGCGGGGCGGGGCTGTCAGCCGTCTATGCCCTGGGGACCAGCCGGGCCTGCGCCTTCGGGCCGGGGCCCACCTCGGCGGTCAACCCCCCGAGAGTGCCGACCCCCAACCCGACCGTCGGCCTGGCCGTCGCCCCGGGCGGCTACCGGGTGGCGGCGGTCAACGGAGTGGTGCTGCGCCAGCCCGGTCAAGCCCTGGAAGGAGGGACCGGCTCTGTGGCCCCGTCGGTCGGGATCGCCACCGACCCCTCGACCGGCGGCTTCTGGGTGGTGTCGTCCGACGGTGGGGTGTTCAGCCTCGACGGGGCCCATTTCTACGGGTCCGCCGTCCCCTTCCACCCCGCCGCCCCGGTGGTCGCCATGGTGGCGACACCGACCGGGCACGGCTACTGGCTGGTCGGTGCCGACGGCGGGGTCTTCAGCTTCGGTGACGCCCGCTTCTACGGTTCCCTCGCCGGCCATCACCTGGCCGGTCCGGTGGTGGGCATGGCGACCTCCCCCGACGGCCGGGGGTACTGGCTGGCCGCCGCCGACGGCGGGGTGTTCGCCTTCGGCGACGCCCGGTTCCACGGGTCGGCCGGCGGTCTGGCGTTGCGGGCGCCGGTCGTCGGGATCGCCGCCGATCGGGCCACCGGCGGTTACTGGTTGGCCGCTGCCGACGGCGGGGTGTTCACCTACCACGCGGTCTTCCACGGCTCGGCCGGGGCGCTGGCCCTCAGCGCCCCGGTGACCGGGGTGGCCTCCACCCCCGACTCCGGCGGCTACTGGCTGGTCGCCGGCGACGGCGGGGTGTTCACGTTCGGCGACGCTCCCTTCGACGGGAGCGCCTCCTCCATCGTCGTCCCCTGACGGCTCAGCCCGGCCGGCGCTCCCGGGTGGCGTTGCGGCCCGGGTCGCCGGCGCCGGCCGGGGTCCGGTGCGGTGCGGCCGGGCTCTGGTGTCGGCCGGGTCAGGTGCCGGCCCGGGTCCGGTGCGGCCCGGGTCCGGTGCGGCCCGGCTCAGGTGCCGGTCGCCACCAGATCCTTGAGCTCGCCCTCGGGGCCGAAGAGGTTCTTCCTCCAGGTGGCGATCAACTCGGTGGTGTCCCGGTCCGTCGGGTGGAAACCCCGGCGGTGGTACTGGAACAGCTGCCGCACCGGCCCCGGCTTCACGAAGGGGGAGCGGGGCAGCCGCATCGCGCTGCGCAGCAGCTTGCCCGGCTGGCTGCGGGCGTCGGGATCCCGGGCGATGGAGATGGCCGCCCAGATCCCCGTCTCCAGCACGAACGTGAGGTGGGTGAGCCACATGGTGATTACCCGCATCCGCTCGGTGCCGCCCACGCTCCTGTACACGTCGAACGCCACGGACTTGTGCTCGGCCTCCTCGAGCGCGTGCCACATCAGCAGGTAGCGCACCGCCGGGTTGCCGATCTGGTTGCGGGCGGCCTCGTCGCCGAGAAGTGTCTCCGCCAGGGTGGCGGTGTAGTGCTCTAGGGCGGCGGTGAAGGCCAGGTTGCCCTTCCTGCCCTGGATGCGCTCCCGGAACGAGGTGAGAGCCCGCACGTACCGGCCGATGGCCTTGGTGGGGTAGCCCAGCTCGGCCAGGCGGTCGTTCAGCACCCGGTGCTCCCGACCGTGCATCGACTCCTGGCCCACGAATCCCTCCACGTCGGCGGCCAGCTCCGGGTCGCGGATCTGACCGGCGACGGCTTTCACCGACCTGACGAAGAAGTCCTCGCCGTCGGGGAACACCGAGGACAGGACGGCGAGCACGTGGGACATCACGATGTCCCCGTCGGCGGCGAAGTACTTGGGCAGCGTCGAGATCCAACGCTCGAACTCGAGCGGACGGGTCGGTACCGCGTCGGTCCCCGGAAGCTCCCTCTTCACCTCGGCGCTGCTCGGCGCCGCCCCGCTCGGCTCCTGGCTCGTGGCCACGGTGCTGGTGAGCTGGCTCACTTTCCCTTCACCTCCCCAGTCCCCGGGCCGGTTGGTTTCACCCGGGATCTATCAAGTGGTACCCCACGACCTATTTGCCCCAAACACCCGAGTATCCGGGAAAAAGGGGCGGGCCGCTGCGGCCGACGCCGGCCGCTATCCTCGGCCGCGATGGGATCACATCGAGCGGCGGCCGTACCCCTCCACCCCGGCATCGAACCGCTCGCGTTCCTGCTGGGCACGTGGACTGGAGCCGGCCACGGCGAATATCCCACCATAGAGTCGTTCGACTACCGCGAGACCGTCACCTTCTCCCACACCGGCAAACCGTTCCTGGTCTACAGCCAGCGCACCACGGCCGCCGACGACGGCCGGCCCCTCCATGCCGAGACCGGCTACTGGCGTGTGCCCGGCCCCGGCCGGGTGGAGTTCGTGCTGGCCCATCCCACCGGCATCGTCGAGGTCGAAGAAGGCTCGCTGGACGGATCCAACGTCCGGCTGCGCGCTCTCACGGTGGGACGCACCACCTCGGCCAAGGAGGTGACCGAGGTCGAGCGTGACTTCACCGTCGACGGCGACGTGCTGCGGTACTCGCTGCGCATGGCGGCGGTCGGCGTGCCCCTGACCCACCACCTCTCCGCCACCCTCACCCGGGAAGCGGACGCCGGCCTCTGACTACGGCCGCCGCCGGCCGCCTCGGGTGGCCGTCGGGCCAGCCAGATCGGA
>JAKAXG010000156.1:8104-8429 GCA_021827225.1 Actinomycetes bacterium
AGCCGGGGCCCCCGGGCGTCAGCCCGTGAGGGTCGCTCCGGCCGAAATCAGTACCGTTTTGGCAAATCTGTACATTTCTGGTGGTTTCGTGGCTGTGGTGTACCAGATTTGATGGACCCGTACAGATTTCGCCGGCAGCTGCGGTGGTGGGGCCGCCCCTCGCCCCTGGGGCCGGGGGTCCCGCCGGCCCGGCCCGGCACGGAGCGGCTCTGGCGGGGCCTCTGGGCGTTAGCCGTGAGGGTCGCTCCGGCCGAAATCAGTACCGTTTTGGCAAATCTGTACATTTCTGGTGGTTTCGTGGCTGTGGTGTACCAGATTTGATGGA
>JAKAXG010000157.1 GCA_021827225.1 Actinomycetes bacterium
GTGCGGGACTCGACCTTCGCCCTGTGGGGTCTCTACACCCTCGGCTTCGACCGGGAGGCGGACGACTTCTTCTACTTCATCGCCGACGCCTGCCGGGACGGGCAGGAGCTGCAGATCATGTACGGCGTCGGCGGGGAGCGGGAGCTGACCGAGCGTTCGCTGACCCACCTGTCGGGCTACGAGGGGGCGTCACCGGTGCGGGTCGGGAACAACGCCTACAACCAGAAGCAGCACGACGTGTGGGGGGCGGTGCTCGACTCGGTGACCCTGCACGCCCGGTCCCGCAGCCGGCTGCAGGAGTCGATGTGGCCGCTGCTGCAGAGCCAGGTGGAGACGGCGGCCGCCCACTGGGAGGAACCGGACCGGGGCATCTGGGAGGTGCGGGGCGAGCCGCAGCACTTCACCAGCAGCAAGTTCATGTGCTGGGTGGCCCTCGACCGGGGCGCCCGCCTGGCCCGCCTCTACGACCAGCCCGAGTACGCGGAAAAATGGCAGGCCCTCGCCGACCAGGTCCACTCCGACATATGCACCCGGGGCGTGGACGAGCGGGGGGTCTTCGTCCAGCACTACGGGTCAACCAGCCTGGACGCCTCGCTGCTGCTGATGCCGCTGCTGCGCTTCCTGCCCCCCGAGGATCCGCGCATCCGGGCGACCGTCCTGGCCATCGCCGACGAGCTGACCGAGGACGGCCTGGTGCTGCGCTACCGCACCGAGGAGACGGCGGACGGGCTGCACGGCGAGGAGGGCACGTTCACCATCTGCTCCTTCTGGCTCGTGTCGGCCCTGGTGGAGATCGGCGAGCTGGACCGGGGCCGGCGGCTGTGCGAGCGGCTGCTGTCGCTGGCCAGCCCGCTCGAGCTCTACGCCGAGGAGCTGGACCCCCGCACCGGCCGCCACCTGGGGAACTTCCCCCAGGCGTTCACCCACCTGGCCCTGGTCAACGCCGTCATGCACGTGATCCGGGCCGAGGACGCCGAGGCGGCGGTGGCGGTCAACGTGCACGGGGCGCCGGTCAACATCGCCGTCGCCGGCGGTGGCCACCCCGACGCCGACGAGCCGATCAGCCCGGGGGCGTCATAGCCAGCTGGAGCGGATACCGGCGGCGGCCACCTCGTCGGGGGCGACCTGCGGCTCGCGGCCCAGCTCGCCGGCCCGCACCCGTTCCAGCAGCTCCTTGACCGTGGCCGCGATCTGCGGGGCGGCCGCCGCCATCTGGGCGGCGTCGTCCGGCCCGGCCACGGCCGGGTCCATCTCGGCCCCGGCCAGCAGCCCGGGCAGATCCGTGAGCTGGCGCTCCAGCCATCCGACGGGGTCCCGGCTCAGGTCCTCGTCGTACTGGCGCCGTCCCGGCTCCCACCCCCGAAAACGCGGATGGTGGTGCGTCCGGTCGTGGCTCCCCGGCTCACCGGCCACCGTCTCGAGCAGGTCGGCCCGCCACACCGGGCGGTCGATGACGATGGGCTGCGCGGCGTACACCGACCCGCTCAGCGGGGGCCGTTCCAGCAGGCGCACCTCCAGCCGGACCCCGTGCTCGGCCCCCTCCTGGCCCGGGGCCGGATCCGGGTCCACGAAGTACAGGTCCCCGGCCACCACGCCCACCTTGTCGAATCCCCACGCGTGCAGCATGTTCTCAAGCTAGTCCTCCCGTGGTAAGACCGAACTGTGAGCTTCGAGATCCTGGTCACCAACGACGACGGCATCGATTCCGAGGGGCTGCTGTGGCTGGCGTCGGCCATGTCCGACCACGGCGAGGTCACCGTGGTCGCCCCCGACCGCGAGTACTCAGGGGCCTCGGCGTCGCTGGGCGTGCTCAACGAGATCCGCCCGGAGGTGCGCCGGGCCCGGCTCGACGGGGTGGACCGCGCCTGGACGGTCAGCGGCCCGCCGGCGCTGTGCGTCATGTTCGCCACCCTCGGGGTGTTCGACCGGACCTTCGACCTGGTGGTGGCCGGGATCAACCCCGGTGTCAACGTCGGCCGCTCGGTGTACCACTCCGGCACGGTGGGCGCCGCTCTGACGGCCCGCAGCCGGGGGCTGCCGGGCATCGCGGTGAGCCAGGCCGTGGAGGGCTACGGGATCGAGGGCCAGGGCTGGGACGAGATGTTGAAGGGGGTCCACTGGGACTCGGCGGCCCGGGTGGCGTCGGCGGTCACCGCCGGCCTCGCCGGTCAGGGCCTGCTGTCGCCCCTGGTGCTCAACATCAACGTCCCCAACATGCCCCTGGCGGAGATGGCCGGCTGGGAGCGCACCACCATCGGCCGGGTCCCGCCCCGGGTGATCGCCGACGCCCGGCTGGAGCCGCACGAGGGCCACTCCGGCTCGTACAAGGTGGTCATGGAGTGGGGGGACGCGGTGTCGCTGCCGGCGGGCACCGACGGCGGGGCGGTGGAGCGCGACCGGGTGTCGCTGACCCTTCTGAGCCACCTCTCCGACGTGGACACCGAGCCCGACTCCTCGGCCGAGAAGGCCCTCTACCCGGCTCTGGCCGGGGCGCTGGACGAGTTGTTCAGCCGGCGGGGCTGACCGCTCCACCAGCCGGCCGCCCCGGCCGCCACCAGCACCAGCCCCACCACCATCCCGGTGCCGCCGACGCCGACGGCGCCGACCAGCAGCCCGCCGAGGGGGATGGCCACCAGGTTGGCCAGGCCGTTGACGGTGCCGGAGGCGGCCATCAGCCGGCCGTGGCTCTCGACGGGTGCCGAGCGCTGCAGCAGGGTCTGCATGGGGGGCATGAAGAACGCCGTGATCACCCCCCACAGGAACACCCCGACGGCGGCCACCGCCACCAGGCGGGTGCCCACGTAGAGGGCGGCGGCCAGGCCCGACGCCAGGGCGGAGGCGGCCAGCATCCGCACCGAGACGATCCGGTCACCGAGGCGGGGCAGGAGGGCGGTGGTGCCGAGCAGGCCGATGCCGAAGGCGGTCTGCAGGTAGCCGAGGGTGGCGGGGGAGCGGTGCAGCACGTCGCGGACGTAGAGCGGCTCGATCACCATGAACGCCCCCCACGAGCAGAACACGGCGAGCGACAGCAGGAGGGTGCGCCGGATCTCGCCGACCCGCCAGGCCAGGTGGAAGCCGGCCCCCAGGTCCGACAGGGTGGGCGGCGGGCGCTCCGCGGACCGCTGCAGCGGCTTCAGGCGGAGCGGGGCCAGGACCACGATGCCGACCACGAAGGTGGCGGCGTCGACGAGGAAGGCGGCCCGCAGCCCCCACCAGGAGATGGCCGCCGAGGCCACCAGCGGCCCGAAGACGATGGCCGACTGCTCGGTCATGCCCATGAGGGAGTTGGCGGCCAGCAGGTCCTCGTCGTCGACGATCCGCGGTGGCAGGCTCATCCCGGCGGGCCGGCCGAACGCCTCCACCGTGCCCGCGGCGATGGCCAGTAGCAGCAGGGCCCGGTAGGTCGTCGAGGCGGCCATGGCCACGGCGGTGACCATCCCGACCAGGTCCGAGGCGATCATCACCACCCGGGGGCCGAAGCGGTCGATGGGCCAGCCGCTGGCCACGCTGAACACCGCCCCCGGCGCCGTCCAGGCCAGGCCGAGCAGGGCCACCTGGGCGGGGGAGGAATGGAACCGGTAGGCGGCGAAGCCCCACACCGCGATCAGCGACGCCCACGACCCGATCTGGTTGAGGGCCCCTCCCGCGAACAGGAGGGCCAGGCGGGGCCGGCGCAGCAGGTGCACCCGGTCGACGGTACCGGCTGCCCGCCGACCGGCCGGTCCTTTTTCCCCCTAGGAGAGAGCGGTGGCGAGCGAGGCGGAGGCCAGCACCCGGCCCCGGTCGTCGACGACCATCAGGCTGGACACCTGGGACACGTCGATCGGCGAGCGCCGGGCCCAGTAGCCGCGGCCGTCGGACAGGGCGAACGAGCCCAGCCGGGTGACGGTCCCGTCCACGCCCACCGTCTCGCACTCCGCCTGCCCGCTGGCGGCCACCCCCACCAGCTGCAGGGCCAGCGCCGGGCGGGTCCCGGAGTAGAAGTCGACGAAGCCGACCGGCCGGGTGCCGTCGAGCAGCTGGGCGCGGGCCACCGGCGTCGGCGGCCGGGTGGAGGCGGCCTCGATCTCCGGCCCGAAGGTGCTGCCGACCATGAGCAGGGCGGCGGCGGCCAGCGTGACCATCACCCGCAGGCGGCGCCGGCCGGGGCGGGGCGCGGCGCCGGCGGGCGGCCACGGCTGATGCGCCGGCGGCCACGGCCGGTCCGGGCCCGCATCCCAGAACGGGGCGTCGGGTGCCGGCCGGGCGGCGCCGCCCCAGTCGGCCCCGTCGAGGTCCAGCAGGGCGGCGGCGGACTCCTGCATGCCGGTCACCTCGGCCCGGCAGCCGGGGCAGCGCACGATGTGGGCGGCGACCTGAGAGCGCCGGGCCGGCTCCAGGATGTCGAGCGCGAACTGCGGGGCGGAGTCCAGCACCTCGTCGCAGGTCAGGTCGTGCACGGCACACCCGATCATACGGACGGCGCCGGGCCGGGACCGCTCAGGTCAGCTCTTTTTCGGGGCGGGGGGCGCCGGCCACCCGGTCCGGTCCGCACGGAGGGGCGGACCGGCCCAGCACGTCCAGGTGCAGGGTGACCTGTTCCGGCCCGGGCACGTCCAGGCGGATCCACGACCGGCCGTCGCGGGCCAGGCAGCCGGCTCCCGGCCCGACGGTCCAGTCGGGGCTGTAGCGGATGCGCAGCACCACGGCGCCGGGGGCGGACGCGTCGAGGACCACCCGTCCGCCGGCGGCCCGGACCAGGCGGGCCGGTCCGGAGGCGATGCCGGGGCTGCCGGCCACCGAGTACAGGCGCCAGTCGGGGGAGCGCCAGATGAGCCGCAGGCCCGGCACCCGCCCGGACGCCACCAGCGCCCCCTCCGCCTCGCCGGCCATGTCGAGCGGGGCGGAGGGTAGGGCGACGAAGCGGACGCCGTTGTCGATCAGCCAGGCGCGGTAGCGGGCGGGGCTGATGGGGCCCTGGTAGAACAGCGGGTTGTCGGCCACGTCCAGCTGGCGCTCCCAGCCGCGGGCCAGGGGCATGGTGGGGGCCACGTAGGCGGCCTCCCAGTGGTAGGCGGTCGGCACCACCTCGACCCGCCCGGCCGGCCCGCCGGCGCCGTAGCGGACCAGCGCCCGGTCGAGCGGCGTGTAGAACGCCCGGGTGGTGGACGGGGCGGCCGGGATGTCGGTCAGCGCCCCCCACGCCGGCACCCACTGCGACAGGGCCAGGGGCACCGCCACCACCGGCAGCAGGAGCCGGGCCCGGTTCCATGCCAGCCCCACCCCCAGCGGCAGGGCGGCCATGTCCTCTATGCGCCCGACGTTGCCCCCGAGGGCGCTCGGCACCGCCTCGGCGAAGGTGGCCGCCGCCATCACCAGCAGCGCCCCCACCCGCAGCGCCGGCAGGTCCCGGCCGGCCAGGACGGCGATGGCCGCGGCCACGACCATCTCCCAGAAGTAGTCGATGAAGGGGTAGGGCATGGGGCCCTGACCGGGGAAGATCAGGACGCTCACCCCGACCGGCAGCAGGGCGGCGACGGCGACCCCGGCGCCGGCCGCCGCCCGCCGGGTGAGCACACGGTCGCGCACCGACCGGCCGCCGGGGCCGGCCAGCACCACGGCCACGGCGGCCAGGGCGGTGAACGCCCCGGTCAGGGGGCTGACCAGGGTGGACCCCAGCGCCAGCACCACGGCCGCCGCCGTCCGCCGCCGGGACAACGCCCACACCACCCACAGCCCGAACGCCTCCCCGGTGAGGAACGGCATCTGCCCGATGGAGGCCGAGACCACCGTCCCCAGGGCGAAGACGACCGAGGCGACCGTCCCGCCGGCGCCCAGGCGGGGCCGGACCAGCCGGTCGAACGCCACCGCGGCGGCGGCGGCGGACAGCACGGCCAGGAGGGCCACCCCGAGGGCGGCGCCGAGCGGCGGGTACAGGACGCTGTAGTCGAGCGTCCAGTGCCCGCCGTACCACGAGAAGTCCCACAGTGACCAGCCGCTCCGGCGGAACTCGTCGACCCGGTACACCGCCGCCGCCAGGTCCACCCCCCGCCGCCCGGTGACCTCGGTCAGGGCGACGACCAGGGCGGCGAGCAGACCGGCGGCCACCTGCCCCCGCTCCTAGCCGCAGGCCGGCGCGGCCGAGGTCTTCTGGAAGAGGACGCCGTCGACCGGGCTGAACGGCTTCGGCGACAGCCCCGGGGTGTAGAGCCCCTCGGTGGTGAGGGCGCGGTCCCGGGCGAGGAAGCGGTTGTCGGCGAGGACCTGGCTGCTGACCGCCCGTGACCACGCCGACCCGCTGGCCCCCAGCTTGCGGGCCGGGTTGATCTCGAGCACTGCGGCACCGACCGGGAGGGCGTTGAGGGTCGGGCCCAGCACGGCGCACGGCGAGGCGTGCTGGAGCCGGTAGACGATGTTGCGCCAGTTGACCACGCTGGGGTCGGTGACCGGGCCGGTGGGGGTCATGTACTGCATCCCCCGGGGCAGGTAGTGGTAGGCGACGGCCAGCTGCTCGGTCTGGGTGACCAGCACGGCGTCACCGGGACGCAGGCGGGGGGCCACCGCCGAGGCCACCGCGGCCACGTTGCTCTTGGCGTAGCGGCCGTTGGGGTTGGGCAGGAGCAGGCCGATCAGGGCCCACACCGACAGCGCCGCGCAGGTGGCCCACAGCACCCGGCGGCCGGTCCGCCCGGCGGAGAGGGCGCCGGCCGCGGCGATCAGGTAGGGGCCGACGATGACGGCCAGGTAGCGGACCGTCCAGGACGGCTCGATCTCGGCGCCGACGAAGCCGGCCACCGTCGTGGCCAGGGCCATGGTGCCCACCGCCCCCGCCACCAGCCGGTCGGCGGGGGCCACGTCCCGGCGGCCCAGCCACACCCCGATGACCAGCGCCGGCACCACCAGGAAGCCGATGGTCCCGGCCAGGGCGGTGGACGGGTCGGCGAAGAAGTCGCCGATGCCCGGCTGCACGGCCCACGGCGCCGCCGTGTTCTGGGCCTGGTAGATGAACGACGGCAGCCACGGCAGCCACAGCACCAGGGTGGCCGCCCCGCCGGCCACCACCCAGGCGGTCAGGCGGCGGTCGCCTCTCGACCAGGCCAGCCAGAGCAGGACCAGTCCGGTGCCGCCGGTCAGGTAGATGGCCCAGTTGTGGGTGTAGAGCAGCGCCGCGTAGGCCAGCACCGCCCCGGCGGCGTCGATGAGGCGCCGGTCCCGGAACGCCCGCCACGCCAGGGTCACGCCCACCAGCGCCAGCAGGATGACCAGCGTGTACATGCGGGCCTCGGTGGAGTACCAGTTCAGGAACGGGTTGGTGGCCACGAGGGCGGCGGCGGCGATACCCGCCCCTCGGCGGTTGAACAGCTCCCGGCCGGCCCAGTAGCCCACCGGGATGGCGAGGAGGGAGATGAGCAGGGGCAGGGCGTGGGCGGCCGGCTCGGAGCTGCCGAACACCCTCATCCAGAAGTGCAGGAGGAAGTAGAACAGCGGGGGGGAGCCGTCGTTGCGCAACAGGCGGGGGATCTGCGAGATCGGGTGCGAGGAGATCCCGACGGTGATCCCCTCGTCCACCCAGAACGCCCGCCCCAGATAGGGGGCCCGGAGGGCCACGGCCAGCACCACCAACCCGGCCACGACCACCCGGTCGCGGCGCAGCCAGTCGGAGCGGCTGTCGGGTGATGTCGTCTCGGCGGTGAGGGAGGCGGGCGCGACTTCCGACGTCGTCATCCGGCCGTCCGCCGCCGCGGGGGCTGCCAAGGAACCCGTGTCGCTCCAGGTCCGTCCGTCAACAGCCGCCTCGGGGTCGAGAGCACCCAAATAGGCTAGTTCGGCCCGAAGGCCGGGTCCGGGCGGGCGGCGTCTAGTCCACCAGCGCCTGGTAGACCAGCTGCTTCAGCTGGCTGCGGATGGGGTGGGTGCTCGACGGCAGCAGCTGGGTGAAGAACATGGCGGTGAGGTCCTCCTCGGGGGCCACCCAGAAGGCGGTGCTGAACGCGCCGCCCCAGCCGTACTCGCCGCGGCTGGTGAGGACCTTGCCGGCGGCCGGGTCGGTCACCACCGAGAAGCCCAGCCCGAAGCCGACGCCGTCGAAGGTGGTCTCGGCGAAGAGAGGCCGGCCGAAGCTCTCCAGGTCGGCGCCGCCGGGCAGCTGGTTGCGGGTCATGTAGGCCACGGTCCGGGGCGAGAGGAGCCGCACGCCGTCGAGCTCACCGCCCCGGCGGAGCATCTCGGCGAAGCGGAAGTAGTCCCCGGCGGTGCCGATCAGCCCGCCGCCGCCGGACAGGAACGCCGGCGGCGACAGCTGGGAGCCGCTGTTGAACAGCACCGGCGGGAGCGCCGCCCCGGCCGGGTTGGCGACGTAGGCGGCGGCCAGGCGGTCCGCCCGCCCGGGTTCCACCCAGAACCCGGTGTCGGTCATGCCGAGCGG
>JAKAXG010000158.1 GCA_021827225.1 Actinomycetes bacterium
CCTGGCAGAGTCGGTGGACAGGGTGGTGGCCGGGTTCCGCCAGTGCGAGCCGACTGCACTGCGGGTCACGAGGGAGATGATCCGCCGCGTACCGCAGATGGACACCGAGGCCGGGTTCGGGTGGGCCCAGGAGGTGTCCCAGCGGATGTTCGCGTCCCCCGAGGCGGCCGAGGGCATCGCCGCCTTCAAGGAGAAGCGACCACCGAGATGGGCGGTGGAGCCCGATCGCTAGACGGGCTCCCCGGGTCAGTAGGAGCGGGGCAGGCCCAGGCTGTGCTGGGCCACGTAGTTGAGGATCATTTCCCGGCTGACCGGGGCTATACGCAGGAGCCGAGCCAGGCCCCACATGCTGGCGATGCCGTACTCGCGGGCCATGCCGTTGCCGCCGTGGGTCTGGATGGCCTGATCGACGCAGCGCAGGGCGGCCTCGGCCGCGGCGAACTTGGCCATGTTGGACGCCTCCCCGGCGTCCTGGTCGGCGTCGTAGAGGGCAGCCGCCCGGGCGGTCATCAGCCGAGCCAGTTCGAGGTTGATCTTGGCTTCGGCCAGGGGATGGGCCACCCCCTGGTGGGTGCCGATGGGGGTGTCCCACACCCGCCGGTCCCGGGCGTAGTCGGCGGCCCGGTCCAGGCAGTAGCGGCCGATGCCGTTGAGCAGGGCCGCACCGGTGATGCGCTCGGGGTTGAGCCCGCTGAACACCTGCCTCAGTCCCTGGCCGGCCGCCCCGATCAGCCGGTCCTCACTGACCTCCACCCCGTCGAAGAACAGGGTGTACTGCTTCTCCGGAGCCACGATCTCGGTGGGGATCACCTGCTTGGTCAGACCCGGGCTGTCGGCGTCGACGACGAACAGGGACAGTTCCCCCCGCCCGGTGGTCTCATCCACGCCGGTACGGGTCACGACCAGGATGGCCTCCGCCTCGTCCACCCCGGAGATGTAGGTCTTGGTGCCGTTGAGCACCCAGGCGTCGCCCTCGCGGCGGGCCGTGGTGCTGATGCGGTGGGAGTTCGAACCGGCGTCGGGCTCGGTGATGGCGAAGGCCATCTTGTAGGCGGGATCCCCCTGGCCGCAGAGCTTGGGCAGCCATTCGGCCCGCTGCCCGGCCGTCCCGTAACGGGCGATCACCGACCCGCAGATGGCGGGCGAGACGATCATCAGCAGCAGTGGCGCCCCTCCGGCTGCCACTTCCTCGCAGACGATGGCCAGTTCGGTGATGCCCCCGCCGCCCCCGCCGTACTCCTCCGGCAGGTTGACCGACATGAAGCCCGACGAGGCCAGCGCCGACCACAGCTCGGTGGAGCGCTGGTCGCCGAGGGAGCGCTCCCGGAAGTACTCCTGACCGAACCGGGCCACGATGTCGGCCACGCTCTTTCGCAGCAGTTGCTGCTGCTCATCCTCCTGAACGACGCTGGAAGCGGTCATGGTCATCCTTTCTGGGGGCAGGGGCCCGTGCGGTCGACCCCCGGCCTCCGCCGGGGCCGTGACGGCCGGGCAGCGCCCCCGGCAGGACTCGAACCTGCGACCCGCTGCTTAGAAGGCAGCCGCTCTATCCAACTGAGCTACAGGGGCTTGGGAGAAACGTGGTTGCGGCCCGGCCCGACGGTAGCATCCCGGCCCGGAAGGTCACCCGGCCGGAAGGTTCTGTATCCGCACCTCCCCCCGGGCCACGAGCCTGTCGTCGCGGTCACGGATCTCGACCAGCCACAGCTGCTGGGTTCTCCCCCGGTGCACGGGGGTGGCCACCCCCGTGACCCGGCCCTCACCGATGGCCCGCACGAAGTTGGTGTGGTTGGCCACCCCCACCACCCGGCCGCGCTCCCCGTACCACTGGGCCGCCCCCACACTGGCCGCCGTCTCCACGACCGAGCACCACACCCCGCCGTGGACGATGCCGTAGGGCTGGAGCAGGGCCGGGCTGACGTCGAGGCCGACCACCACCCGGTCGGGGGTGACCTCCTCGAAGCTCAGGCCGAGCGTTTCGTTGAAACCGCCGCGCAGCGGATCAGCAGTCGTGGACACGCCGGCACCCTACCCAGTGGCGCCGCAGGAGCCGGTGACCGACCGTTCACCGGAGTTGACCGTTAGGGGAAATCACCTGGGGGTAGCGACCCGACCGACAGCGTGTCGAGCGAGGAGGTCGGTCATATGAAGGCAGTGGTGTTCCGCGGGGTGGGTGACATCGGCGTGGAGACAGTGGACGAACCCCGCATCGAGCAGCCTTCCGATGCGATAGTCCGGATCACCACCAGCGCCATCTGCGGCACGGATCTGCACCTGGTGCGGGGCACCTTCACCGGCATGATCCCCGGAACGGTGATCGGCCACGAGGCCATCGGGATCGTGGAGGAGGTCGGGGCCGACGTGAGAAACCTGGCGGCGGGAGACCGGGTGGTCATTCCCTCGACCATCGGCTGCGGGGCGTGCTCGTACTGCCGGGCCGGCTACTACGCCCAGTGCGACGTGGCCAATCCGAACGGGCCGCAGGCCGGAACCTGTTTTTTCGGAGGACCGAAGGACACCGGACCCTTCGACGGCCTGCAGGCGGAGTACGCCCGGGTTCCCTTCGCCCACACCGGCCCGGTGAAACTGCCCGAGGCCATGACCGACGACGACGCGATACTGCTGTCGGACATCCTGCCCACCTCGTGGTTCGGGGCCAGGCTGGCCGAGGTGGGCCCGGGCGACACCGTGGCTGTCTTCGGCGCTGGAGTGGTGGGCCAGCTGGCCATGGCCAGTGCGGTCATGATGGGCGCCGGCCGGGTGATCGCCGTCGATCATGTGCCGTCCCGGCTGGAGATGGCCCGCACCCAGGGGGCGGAGCCGGTCAACTTCGACCGGGAGGACCCGGCGGAGGCAATCAGGCACCTGACCAACGGGATCGGCGTGGATCGGGTGATCGACGCCGTGGGGGTCGACGCTGAGCGGGCCCGGTCCGGACCGGCCCAGGAGAGCGACGGCGCCCGCTTCGACCGCCAGCGGGCCGAGGTGGCGCCCGAGATCAACCCGTCCGGGCCCAACTGGAATCCGGGGGACGCCCCGGGCCAGGCCCTCGAGTGGGCGGTACAGGCGGCAGCCAAGGGCGCGACGATCGGGGTGATAGGGGTGTACCCGCCCACCATGACGGCGTTCCCGATAGGCATGGCGATGAACAAGAATCTCAGCGTCAAAATGGGCAACTGCAACCACCGCCGGTACCTCCACGAGCTGATCGACGTGGTGGCCTCCGGCCGCATGTCGCTGTCACCGAACATCACCCAGCAGGAAACGTTCGACACCATCATCGACGCCTACCGGGGCTTCGACCGGCGGGACCCCGGATGGATCAAGGTGGCGGTGGCCGTCGCCGCGGGCAGCGGCATGCAGGTCGGAGGGCGCAACACCCTCTCGGGCAGACAGGATTCGGTCGACTGACCGTTGGTCCAGACACCCGTCCCCGGCCTATTGCCCGTGGATGGGGCCGGGCTTACACTCCTTTCCCGAAACCAGCCCTCGGGGGAGGTCGCATGAAGATCGGAAAGCTTCTCGACCGCAAAGGCCATTTCGTCGCCACCGTGGCACCGACGGCCCGCGTCTGGGACGCCTTGGAGCAGCTCCGGCGCCACGGGGTGGGCGCGCTGGTCGTGTCGGCGGACGGGCGGTCGGTGGATGGGATCGTCTCCGAACGCGACATCGTCCGCCATCTCGGCGACCGGGGAGCTTCCGTCCTGGACGGGCCGGTGGAGCAGATCATGGTCGCAGAGGTGCGCAGTGCCGGGCCCGACGACGACGTGGAGTCTCTGATGGCGGTGATGACCACCCACCGGATCCGTCACGTGCCGGTGACCAGCGGCGGGGTACTGGTCGGGATCGTCAGCATCGGTGACGTGGTCAAGGAGCGGATGGAGACTCTCGAGGGCGACAACCGGGCCCTCGTCGACTTCATCCACGCCCGCTGACGCTGGTAGGGCCGAAAGGCCCTGCCCCCGCCGCCCGGCGGGCACGCAGGATGCTGGAATGCCCTACCAGTTCACTTCCGCCGGCCTGACCCTGCACGAGGATGTGCGCCGGTTCATGGACACATTCGTGTACCCCAACGAGGACCGCTACTACTCGGAGCTGGAGGACTCACCGGACGGGCACCCGCCGGTGATGTCGAAGCTGAAGGCGGCGGCCATGGAGCGGGGCCTGTGGAACCTGTTCCTCCCCGAACTGGAAGCGCACCACGTGGGCACCAGGCTGTCGAACGTCGACTACGCCCCGGTCTCGGAGATGCTGGGCCGGGTGGGCTTCGCCTCGGAAGCCTTGAACTGCTCCGCTCCCGACACCGGAAACATGGAGATCCTCCACCGCTACGGGAGCGATGCGGTGAAGGCCCGCTGGCTGGAGCCGTTGCTCGCCGGCGAGGTCCGCAGCGCCTTTTCCATGACCGAGCCCGACGTGGCCTCATCCGACGCCACCAACATCGGGCTGCGCATCGAGCGCACCGCCGACGGGTACGTACTCAACGGGCGGAAGTGGTTCAGCTCCGGGGCGGCGTCGCCGCGCTGCAAGGTGCTGATCGTGATGGGTCAGACCGACCCTGAGGCGGCGCCCCACCTCCGCCAGTCAATGCTGGTGGTCCCCATGGACACCCCCGGGGTGTCAGTGGGCCTGCTCCCGACGGTGTTCGGCTACTCCGAGCACGGGGGCCACCCGGAGGTCGTGTACCGGGACGTGCACGTGCCGGCGGATCACCTCCTGGGCGACGAGGGAGGCGGCTTCGCCATCGCCCAGGCCCGGCTCGGCCCGGGCCGCATCCACCACTGCATGCGCTCGATCGGCGTGGCCGAGCGGGCTCTCGAGCTGATGGTCACCCGGTCGCTGGAGCGCCGGGCGTTCGGTTCCAGCCTGGCCCACAAGGGGGTGGTCCAGGATTGGATCGCCGAGTCCCGGATCGAGATCGACATGGCGCGCGAGTACGTCCTGAAGGCCGCCGGCCGCATGGATGCCGAGGGCAACAAGGCGGCCGCCACCGACATCGCCGGCATCAAGGTGGCGGTGCCCCGGATGACCCTGCGGGTGGTCGACCGGGCCATCCAGGTGCACGGCGCGGCCGGGGTGACCCAGCTCACGCCCCTGGCCCACATGTACGCCATGACCCGTACCCTGCGCATCGCCGATGGGCCCGACGAGGTGCACAAGATGACCATCGCCCGCCGGGAGATACGCCGCCATCAGCCGTCGTTCCGGATGAGCGAGGCCGGCTGAGCGGCTCAGCGCAGGGCCCGGCGCATCCGCACGGTCGCCAGCAGCAGGAACGCCGCGGCGAAGCCCACCAGGACGGCCAGCTGCGGGATGATGGCCGTGACACCGGCGCGGCGAGCCAGCAGAGCGGTCCACGCGTCGACAGCCCAGGCCTGGGGGGCCACGTGGCCGACCTGGCGCATCACGCCGTTGACGATGGACAGAGGCCACATGCAGCCGCCCAGCATGGCCAGGGCCATGCCCACCGCCGGGCCGATGGCGGTGGCCTGCTCGGGGGTCCGGAACAGCGTCCCGGACAGCATCCCGGCCCCGGCCCCCACCAGCGCCCAGGACAGGACCAGGGCGGTGGCCGCCGGCCAGTCGCCCCACGAGACCCCGAACACCACCGCTCCGGTGGCCACGATGACGGCCGACTGGACCACGGCGATCACGGTGAAGCCCAGGGCCTCACCGGCGATGATGGTGCCCGGCCGGACCCGGGCGGCGCGCATCCGTTCGTACATTCCCAGCCGGCGGGTCTCGATGATGAGGGTCCCTCCGGTCAGCGCGTTGAGGAACACGAACAGCACCAGCATGGTCGGGGCCGAGTAGCTGAAGCCCTCGGGCAGGGTGTTGGCCCGGCTCTCCACCACCGAGACGTCGGCCCGGACCCGGCTGAGCGTGGGCTGCAGTGTGGCCGCCCGGGCCAGGCCCGATTCGTAGGAGCCGTATCCGGAAGCCGAGCTGAAGAGGGCGGCCTGCACCCTCGCTCCCTCGGTGTCCACGACGGAGCGCACGGCTGCGGCGGCGGCCTGCTGGGTGCTGCTGGCCGGTTCGGCCAGGACCGTCACCTCCACCGGCCGGCCGGCCCGCAGGTCCCGGTCCATGCCCCGGGGGAGGATCACCGCGGAAGCCACCTCGCCCCGGGCCACGGCCCTGGTGGCCGAATCGACCGTGGGCAGCGACGTCACCCGCAGGTCCGGTGACCGCCCGAGGGCGGCGGTCAGGTCGGATCCGGTCCGGCCGGATCCGAGATCGACGACCCCCACCCGGATCGACGAGAAACCCCGGACGGTGGCCCCGATTATGAGGATGACCAGGATCGGCAGGGCGACCATGAAGAAAAGGGCGGTCCGATCGCGCACCACCCGGGTCAGAGCCGCGCCGGCCACGGCGGCCGCCGTCACGCCGCCACCGCCCGGCGGCCGAGCAGCACGGCGAGCGCGCCGACCACAGCGCTGAAGCCCAGGATGGCGGCCACCGGGCCGGCGGCCGCGGCCAGGCCGCCCCCGGTGGTGGACAGGTCGGTGAAAGCCCGCAGGGCCCACCCGTTGGGGGTGAGCAGGGACAGGCGGCGCATGAAGGCCGGGGAGGCCGACACGAACACGAAGTTGCCCCCGAGGAGGGCCAGGGCGAACACGACGGCCGCCGATATGCCCTCCGCCTGGCGCTGGGTCCGGGCCAGGGCGATGACCAGGGCGGTCAGGCTGACCACCGCCACGATCATCGCCGCGCACACCGCCACCACCGCCGCCGGGCTTCCCCAGTAGGCGCCGAACGCGACGGTGGTGACCACCGCCACCGTGGCCAGGCTGACAGCCCCGAACACGAACACCGACAGCGCCTTGCCCACGAGTATGTCGACGGCCCGGACCGGGGCGGCCCGCATCCTCTCGATCATCCCCTGGGACCGGTCGACGAAGAAGCTGCGGGCGGTGTAGCTGACGAGGAACAGGAGGAAGAAGATGGCCATGGCCGGGCTGTAGTAGCTGACCGCCTTGACGGGTGCGGCTCCGAGAGGCCGGTCGACCAGCCTCTCGGGGATGGCGAGCCGGGCCGCAGCCGCCTGCAGTCCCGGTACCGACGCCGGCCCGGCCCCCGAGGCCACCGCGGTCGCGACCGACAGGCGGTCGGCGTTGATCTGGGCCACGTAGGAGTCGGCGATGGAGCGGGTGATGCTGCCGTCCAGGGCCTGGTTGACGCTGGTCAGCACGGTGATACCGGCGGGCGACGGTCCGCCGACCGAGGCGGACAGGCCCTCGGGCAGCACCAGCGCAGCCTGGACCCGGCGGTCCCGGATGGCCGCCGAGGCGGCCCCGGCGCTCGACTCGGGGACCACGGTGATCACCGAGGCGATTCCCGGCGACCGCAGACCTTCGATGACCGCGGCGGACACCGGGCCGCCGTCTCGGTCCACCAGCCCCAGCCGGAAGTGGAACTGGTCGGCCCCCTTGAAGGCCAGGCTCATGACCGCGGCGATGACCAGGGGGGCCACGATGGCGATCACCATCCCGGAGCGGTCCCTCAGCCGTTGCCGCAGATCCTTGCCGGCGATGACCAGCGCCGCGGGCACGCTCACTCCCGCAGGGCGGTGCCGGTCAGGTGGAGGAACACCGCCTCGAGGTCCGCCTCGGCCACCGCCACGCTCGTCACGGGCGCCCCGGCGTACTCAGCGGCCTCGAGGACCCCGGGCAGGACCCGCCGGCCGTCGGAGGTGAGGAGGTGCACTCCCCCGTCGGATGCGGCGGCCTCGTCCACGCCGGGCAGAGCCCGGCACGCCGCAGCCAGGCGGCCGGCGTCACCGGAGGTGGCCAGGTCTATACGGTCGCGCTCGCCCAGCTGCGACACCAGCTCCCGCCGGGTCCCTTCGGCGATGAGCCGCCCCCGGTCGAGAATCCCCACCCGGTCGCACACCCGCTCGGCCTCTTCCATGTAGTGGGTGGTGTAGAGGATGCTCATGCCCGAGGCGGCGAAGGCCTTGACCCGCCCGAGGATCGAGTGCCGGCTCTGGGGGTCGACACCGACCGTCGGCTCGTCGAGGACCAGCAGGGAAGGGCGGTGGACCAGTCCGGCGGCGATGTTGAGCCGGCGCTTCATGCCCCCCGAGTAGGCCTCCACCCGGTCGTCGGCCCGCTCGGTCAGATCGGTCACCTCCAGGGCCTCCTCCACCCGTTCCTGCAGGAGCGCCCCGCGCAGCCGGTACAGCCGGCCGAGGAAGGCCAGGTTCTCCCGGGCCGTCAGGTCGGGGTACAGGGCGATCTCCTGCGGCACGTATCCGATCCGGGACCGCACCGACAGGTCGCGGCCGGTAGGGCGGCCGGTCACCAGCACCCGGCCGGTGTCGGGCTCGAGGAGCCCGCACACCATCCTTATGGTCGTGGTCTTGCCGGCACCGTTGGGCCCGA
>JAKAXG010000159.1 GCA_021827225.1 Actinomycetes bacterium
CCGAGGGCGTAGTGGTGCTGGGGGCCCACCCGCCGAACCAGTGGTTGAGGTCGTGTGACAGGGACTGTGATAGCTGCACGAACTGCAGGACGGTGGTGGCGGCGGTGGCGGCGATGGCGGTCAGGCTCACCACCCGGCGGGGCACCAGCCCCCCGAACGCGGCCAGGAAGGCGGCGAATGCCAGCGGCACGGCCACGGTGAGCGGGGGGATGAGAGGCATGGTCGGGGGGAGGGCGGGGACGGCCGGTCAGCCGTGCATCTCGGTCATCTGGTCGGGGTCTACGGTCCCGGCCCGCTTGTGGGTCTGGATGGCCAGCGCCAGGATGAGGGCCAGGACCACCACGCTCACCACGACATCGGTGAGCGTCAGGGACTGGACGATGGGATCCACCCGGGGGGCTCTGTCCGGGCTCTTGAAGATGGGGGCGGTGCCGTGGTGCACGTAGCCGATGGACAGGAGGGTGATGTAGGTGGACGACTGCATGACGGTCAGGCAGACGGCCAGATGCACGTAGTTGCGGCTGGTCACCACCCCGTACAGGCCGACGGTGAACAGCACGGCGGCCACGACGAACGGGTAGAACGACATCAGTCCTCCTGCTCCACGCCGGGGAAGGTCTGGATGTACTCCTGGAAGAACTCCCGGTAGAGCAGGAAGTTGGCGGCCGCGACCTCCAGGGCGGCGGCCCAGTTGAGCAATCCGATGCTGCCGGCGGAGGCCAGCGTGCCGGGGGTGCCGAGCGGCAGGAAGTTGGCCAGGTAGGCGCCGTCGAGGGCCAGGCCGACCACGCCGATGAGCACGTACGCCGACGCCCCGAACCCCTCGACGGCGTCGAAGAGGGGAGGCGGGGTCAGCCGGTGGTAGTCGCGGTAGGTGGTGGAGATCCACAGGAGGGCCCCGGCGGCGGCCACCGCCACCCCGCCCTGGAAGCCCCCGCCGGGGGTGACGTACCCGTAGGCCGCCAGCCACAGGCCCATGAGCACCACCACCGGCGTGGCGAGCACACCGATGGTGCGCACGGACTCGTTCCCGCCGGGGTCGAGGGGCGACTGGTCCTTCACCTTCAGGTTGCCCCGGAGGATGAAGGCGACACCCATGACCGAGGAGAACAGGATGAACTCCTCGCCCAGGGTGTCGAAGCCCCGGAAGTCGAACACGATGGCGCCGACCACGTTGCTGGCGTGGCGCTCGGCCACGCCTACACGGTTGAGGAGCAGGCCGTACTCGCCGTGGAAGTCGCCGAAGGCGGGCAGGCCGGCCAGCGCCCACAGCAGGAAGCCGCCCAGGGCCAGCACCGCGGCGGAGAACACCACGACGCGCAGCCGCCGGCCGGGCGGCTCCGGCCCGGCGGGGGAGCCGGCCCCGGCCGGAGGCTCCCGGCGGCGGATGGGGAGCGTGGCTCCGGGGGCGGGCCCGGTCATTCGGGGCGCTGCCTTTCCCGGGTGCGGGCGATGGTGGCCAGGAGGATCAACGGGAACGCCACCGTCCCCACCACCACCTCGCTGAGCGCCACGTCGGGCGCCTGCAGCACCATGAACAGCACGACCAGGGACAGGCCGAAGATCCCGTTCACCAGAGACTGGCGGAGCGGTTGACGGCAGAAGACCACCAGCACCCCGAGGACCATGACGGCGGTGAAGGCCACGATCTGCAGAACTGTCACGGCTGCTGCTCGAACTCCTGCTGCAGCGGCTCCAGCGTGTCGAAGCGCATGCGCCGGCCGGCCCGGGCGGTGGCGGTGACCATGACCGGACCCAGGAAGAAGGTCAGGGCCAGGGCCACTATGCAGTCGATGGTGCCCGACAGGGAGCTGAACCCCTGCAGGCCCACGGCGACGGCGAAGAACAGCAGCCCGACGGTGGAGGCCGCCCCGGAGTAGTGCAGCTGGTCGAAGCCGCTCCGCATCCACAGCGTCCCGGCCACGCAGACGGCCTGGCAGATACAACCGGCGATGAGCAGGGCGACGACCGCCTCGTGGGTCACGCCCGGCTCCGGTCGAGGAAGCGGACGTACACGAGGGAGCCGACCCAGTTGAGCACGGCGGCGATGATCGGGACGTCCCCGTAGCTCGACCTCTGGAACCCGACGGTCAGGCACACCAGCGTGACGGTGGTGAGGGTGCCGGCGAGCTCGAGGGCCACCAGGGCCTCGAAGGTGGGGCGTCTCCAGGCGGCGATACCGCACAGGGCCACCCCGGTGAGCAGGACGGCGCCGGCCAGCAGCCAGCTGGTGAGGGTCATGCCGGCTGCTCCGAGCGCCGGTTGGGCACCAGGTCGTGGGAGAGGCGGTTCCCCCGGTCGGGGTCGATGTCGATCACGTAGGAGTTGGGCGACACCGTGGCGGTCACCGCCACGAAGGCCCGCCACGAGGTGCCCTCGGCGTCGGTGGCGCCGGCCGGGAAGTCCCCGCGGGCCACGAACAGGCCGTGTCCCCGCTCCCGCCGGGCCAGCGACCGGATCAGGAAGGCCGTGACGATGGCGAAGTCCTTGAAGATCTGCAGCAGGGCCGCCGGCACCGCAGCGAACCAGCGGGCCCGGATCCGCAGGTCGAACAGCTTCATCCGGGCCATGGGCACGGTGGCGGCGGCCGCCACCGCGGCGCACGCCCCCGCCCCCATCCAGTCCACCGCGGTCCACTCACCCGTGAAGAGCATGTAGACGAGAGCCAGCGTCACCAGCCACGCTGCAGTAGCGGCTGCTAGCCGCCGGGCACCGCTGCTCACGCCGGCGAGATACCCCCAACCATGCAGGTGCAAACGGCGCGGGCAGGACGGTGGTGATGCCGGCCGGAACCAGGGTATAGACCTGGCCGTGCAGACGCCGCCGGCCCCTGTCGAGGAATGCTGATGGTCACCCGGGACGAGGTGCTGGAGAGATGGAGGCAGGGGGGCGGGTTCGAATCGGTGGGCCGCCAGCTCGGCATCGCCGCCGGCAAGGCGTACATGATCGCCACCGGCATCCCGGCTGACGGCAGCGACAGCCTGGCCCCGGAGGACCAGGAGCGGGAGGGCATCCAGCTGGGTGGCGCCCAGGCGCTGCTCGGGGTCCCCCACCACAACCCCAACCAGCCGGAGGAGAAGGCCGAGGTGATGGCCTGGGTGCGGGACCGGGCCAGGGCGGAGCTGAAGGCGTGACCGGGGGCGACCACAGGAGGACACCGCAGCAGATGTCTGATTCGTCAGGTTTGGGGCGCTGGCCGGTCCTGCGCCAGCTGGCCGGGACCGACAGGTTCGGCCGGGGAGCGGCCGTGGCGTCACCCACGACCAGGAAGCTGGTGGCCAGGGTGGCCGGCGCCGACCGGGTGGTGAAGTCGGTCTGCCCGTACTGCGCGGTGGGCTGCGCCCAGAACGTCTACGTCAAGGACGAGAAGGTCATACAGATCGAGGGAGACCCGGACTCCCCGGTGAGCCGGGGCCGGCTGTGCCCGAAGGGATCCGCCAGCCTGCAGCTGACCACCGGGCCGAACCGCTGCCATAAGGTGCTCTACCGGCGCCCGCACGGCACCGACTGGGAGGAGCTGGACCTCCAGACGGCCATGCACATGATCGCCGACCGGGTGATCAAGGCCCGGCGTGACGGCTGGCAGTGGGAGCTCGACGGCAGGCGGACCCGCCGCACCATGGGGCTGGCCAGCCTGGGCGGGGCGACCCTCGACAACGAAGAGAACTACCTGATCAAGAAGCTCTTCACCGCGCTGGGCGTGGTGCAGGTCGAGAACCAGGCCCGCATCTGCCACAGCTCGACGGTGGTCGGGCTGGGCACTTCGTTCGGCCGGGGCGGATCGACCACCATGCCCCGCGACCTGCAGAACTCCGACTGCATCATCATCGAGGGCTCCAACATGGCCGAGTCCCACCCGGTGGCCTACCAGTGGGTGGCGGAGGCGAAGGCCCGGGGAGCGGCGGTCATCCACGTGGACCCCCGCTTCAGCCGGACCAGCGCCCTGGCCGACGTGTTCGTGCCGATCCGGGCCGGCACCGACATCGCCTTCCTGGGCGGGGTCATCAACCACGTCCTCACCAACAAGCTGTACTTCGAGGAGTACGTCAGGGCCTATACCAACGCCTCCACCATCGTCAGCGAGGACTTCCGCGACACCGAGGACCTCGACGGGCTGTTCTCCGGGTTCCAGGCCGACACCCGCCACTACCAGCCCGACACCTGGCAGTACGAGGGCATGACGGTGAACGCCGCCTCCGGATCGCGCGACGCCGAGTACAACAAGGTCACCCAGGGCGGCCTCAGCGCCGCCCACTCCGGTCACGGGGAGAGCCACGGGTCGGGGGGGCCGTCGCTGCGCGGCACCCCCACCAGGGACGAGAGCCTGCAGCACCCCCGCTGCGTGTTCCAGATCCTCAAGCGGCACTTCTCCCGCTACACGCCCGAGATGGTCCAAGAGACGTGCGGGATACCCCCTGAGACCTTCGCCCGGGTGTGCGACCTGCTGGTGGAGAACTCCGGCCGGGACCGCACCACCGCCTTCGTGTACGCCGTAGGCTGGACCCAGCACACCATCGGAGTGCAGATCATCCGGGCGGCGTCGATCCTGCAACTGCTGCTCGGCAACATCGGCCGGCCCGGCGGCGGGATCGAGGCCATGCGGGGCCACGCCAGCATCCAGGGCTCGAGCGACATCCCCACCCTGTTCGACCTGCTGCCCGGCTACATCCCCATGCCGCACGCCCACCGCCACGAGACGCTCGGGAAGTTCCTCGAGGCGGACTGCGCCGAGCGGGGCTACTGGTCGAAGATGGACGCCTACACCGTCAGCCTGCTCAAGGCCTGGTGGGGCGCCAACGCCACAGCGGACAACGACTTCTGCTTCGACTACCTGCCCCGGATCACCGGCTCGCACAGCACCTACGAGACGGTGGTGGAGCAGCTGGAGGGGCGCTGCAAGGGGTACTTCCTGATGGGGGAGAACCCGGCGGTCGGCTCGGCCAACACCAGGATGCAGCGCCTGGGCATGGCCAACCTGGACTGGCTGGTCGTGCGCGACTTCCAGCTGATCGAGAGCGCCACCTGGTGGAAGGACGGCCAGGAGATCGAGACCGGCGAGCTGAAGACCGAGGAGATCGGGACCGAGGTGTTCTTCATCCCGGCCGCCGCCCACATCGAGAAGGCCGGCAGCTTCACCAACACCGAGCGCATGCTGCAGTGGCACCACCAGGCGGTGGAACCGGAGGGGGACTGCCGGAGCGACCTGTGGTTCATCTACCACCTGGGCCGGATCATCCGGGAGAAGCTGGCCGGGTCGACCGACGAGATGGACCGGCCGCTGCTGGATCTCACCTGGGACTACCCGACGGCCGGTCCGCTCGAGGACCCCGTGGCCGAGGCGGTCCTGGCCGAGATCAACGGCTGGGACTCCGGTGGCGGGCTCATCTCCTCCTACGAGGCGCTGAAGGCCGACGGGTCCACGTCGTGCGGCTGCTGGATCTACGCCGGCGTGTACGCCGAGGGGGTGAACCAGGCGGCCCGGCGCAAGCCCTACCTGGAGCAGGACTGGATGGCGCAGGAGTGGGGCTGGGTGTGGCCGGCCAACCGCCGCATCCTCTACAACCGGGCGTCCGCCGACCCCTCCGGCCGGCCGTGGAGCGACCGCAAGGCCCTCGTGTGGTGGGACGGGGACTCGGAAAAATGGACCGGCCACGACGTGGCGGACTTCCCTCCCACCAAGAGGCCGGACTACCAGCCCCCGGAGGGGGCCCTCGGGGTGGACGGGCTTTCAGGGTCGGAACCGTTCATCATGCAGGCCGACGGCCGGGGCTGGCTGTACGCCCCGGCCGGGGTGGTGGACGGCCCTCTGCCGACCCACTTCGAGCCGCAGGACTCGCCGTTCGAGAACCCGCTGTACGGACACGACCGCAACCCGGCCCGCAAGATGTTCCCCATCCCGGGCAACGAGACCCAACCGAGCGGGGACGAGCCCGGATCCGAGGTGTTCCCCTTCGTGCTCACGACCTACCGGCTCACCGAGCACTTCACTTCCGGCGGGATGAGCCGCTGGGCGCCGTACCTGTCCGAGCTGCAGCCGGAGCTGGCGGTGGAGGTGTCACCGGAGCTGGCGGCGCAGCGGGGCCTGGAGAACGGTGGCTGGGCCACCGTCGTCAGCGCCCGGGGGGTCATCGAGGCCCGGGTCCTCGTCACCGACCGCATGAGCCCGCTCCAGGTTCGGGGCCGCACCATGCATCAGATCGGCATGCCCTACCACTTCGGGCCGAACGGCCTCGCGACCGGCGATGCGGTCAACCAGCTGACCTCTTTCACCCTCGACCCCAACGCCCACATCCAGGAGGTGAAGGCCCTGGCCGTCGACATCCAGCCCGGACGGCGGCCCCGCGGCCCGGCCCTCCTCGACCACCTCGAGGCCTACCGCAGGCGGGCGGGGGTCACCGTCTCGACCGGAACGGAGCTGTAGATGGCCTTGACCACCACCGGTACCCAGCCGGCCCGGTCCGCCGGGTGGGAGGACCACCCGCCCCGCATGGGCTTCTTCACCGACACCTCCATATGCATCGGCTGCAAGGCGTGCGAGGTGGCCTGCAAGGAGTGGAACCACGTCCCCGACGACGGGCTCAACTTCACCGGCATGTCGTTCGACAACAGCGTCGGCCTGGGCGCCGACACCTGGCGGCACGTGGCGTTCATCGAGCAGCGCAAGCCGCTCGGCGGCCAGGACGCCATGGTCGAACACGAGGGGGCCGGCGGGACCGACCTGCGGTGGCTGATGGCCTCCGACGTGTGCAAGCACTGCACCGACGCCGCCTGCCTGGACGTGTGCCCGACCGGGGCGCTGTTCCGGACCGAGTTCGGCACCGTGGTCGTACAGGAGGACGTGTGCAACGGGTGCGGCTACTGCGTGCCGGCCTGCCCGTACGGGGTCATAGACCAGCGCAAGGACGACGGGCGGGTGTGGAAGTGCACCCTCTGCTACGACCGCCTGCAGGTGGGGATGGAGCCGGCGTGCGCCAAGGCCTGCCCGACCAACTCCATCCAGTTCGGGGCCCTCGACGAGCTGCGGGCCCGCGCGGACAGGCGGGTGGCCCAGCTGCACGAGGCCGGCGTCACCGACGCCCGCCTCTACGGAAGGGACCCCGACGACGGGGTGGGGGGCACGGGGGCGTTCTTCCTCCTGCTCGACGAGCCCGAGGTGTACGGCCTGCCCCCGGACCCGGTGGTCACCACCCGGGACCTGGGCTCCATGTGGAAGCGGGCGGCGGTGGCCGCCGCCGGGATCGTGGCCGGGGTGGTCATCTCGACCCTGGGAGGCAGGTAGCGATGGGGCTGTCCGACGTGACCAAGGAGGGGCTGGTCCATGTCCGCCCCGACCGGGAGGCCATCATCGGCGCCAACGCCGGCGGCTCCGGCATCAGGCGGCGCAAGCACACCGAGTCGGTCGTGCCCGAGCCGGAGTTCCGCTCCTATTACGGCCTGCCGGTGCTCAACAAGCCGACCTGGGAGCCGCTCGACATCGCCGGCTACCTGTTCCTCGGCGGCCTGGCCGGGTCCTCGTCGACCCTGGCCGCCGCGGCCGAGGCGACCGGCCGCCCGGGCCTGGCCCGCCCGCTCAGGTACGGGGCGGCCGGGGCCATCGGCTTGTCCCTGGTGGCCCTGGTGCACGACCTGGGCCGGCCGGGCCGGTTCTACAACATGCTGCGGGTCTTCAAGCCGACCTCGCCGATGAGCGTCGGCTCGTGGATCCTCTCGGTCTACGGGCCGTCCGCGTTCGCGGCGGCCGGACTGCAGCTGCTCCCCGGGACGGCGGCCCGCCGGCTGTCGAGGGCGGCGACCGTGGTGGCGGCGGTGACCGGCCCGGCGGTGGCCACCTATACCGCGGTGCTGGTGTCCGACACGGCCGTCCCGGCCTGGCACGGCGGGCACAAGGAGATGCCGTTCCTGTTCGCCGGGTCCGCCTGCAGCGCCGGCGCCGGCCTGGGTCTGCTGGCCGCCCCGGTCGCGGAGGCCGGCCCGGCCCGCCGGCTGGGCCCGGTGGCCGCCCTGGTGGAACTCGGGGTGGGGCGCTACATGCGCGCCCGGATGGGCCTGCCGGCGGAGGCCTACGAGCAGGGCCGGGCGGGGAAGCTCATGAAGGCGGCCGAGGCGGTGACCGCGGCGGGGGCGGTGGGCGCGGTGGCCGGCCGGCGCAGCCGGCTGCTGTCGGCCGTATCGGGAGGGATGCTCATCGCCGGGTCCGCCCTCACCCGCTTCGGCATCTTCCACGCCGGAGTGCAGTCCGCGGAGGACCCGAAATACACGGTCAAGCCGCAGCGGGACCGGATCGGTGAGGTGGCCGGCCCGGCCTGAACGGGCACACTTCGTCACCGATTTCCCCATACATCCCGGTTTGGGCTAATAATTGGGCCCACTTCATTCAGCCTGGGG
>JAKAXG010000160.1 GCA_021827225.1 Actinomycetes bacterium
GAAGGTCTTGCCCACGCCGACTGGTCCGAGGATGAGGGCGTTGTGGCCGGCGTCGATGAAGCGCAGGGAGCACAGCTCGTCGAAGGTCTGGTGGTCGTAGGTGACTTTGGTGGTGGCGTCCCAGTTCTCGAGCGTCATGTCGGCGCCGAGGCCGGCGGTGCGGGCTCGCAGGCTGGCGGAGCTGGTTTCGCGGCGGGTGACTTCGTCGGCGAGGACCAGTTCGAGGAACTCGTGGTGGGACAGGTTCCGGGTCTTGGCCAGGGCGAGGCGTTCGGGCAGGGTGTCTAAGCAGCGTCCGAGCTTGACCGCCCGCAGGAGAGTCTTGAGTTCGTTGGTGACAGCCGGGATCGGGGCGGTCATGCCACACCGCCTTCGGCGTCGAGCGCCTCTGGTTCAAGGTTCACCTTGTGGTTGGTGGGTTTCTTGGTGGCGAAGTGGCCCGGGTCGCGAGCGAAGCGGGGCGCCCGCCCGGAGCGCGTCACGGCGGCCGGTGTGGGGGCGGGCTGGTTCTCGGTGGCCCGGTCGATCATTCGTCCGATCAGCGGAACGCTGATGGCTTCGGCGTCCAGGGCCCGGGCGCAGGCCGCTTCGACTGTGGGGGCGCCCCAGCGTTTCACCAGGCCGAGCAGGGCGTAGACCTGGCGCATCTTGGTCCACGGCAGCGGGGTGTCCAACAGCGCATCGGCGTAGGCGCCGATGGCTGGTCCTTCCGCTGCGGCCAGGCGGCGGAGATGGTCGAGGTCGCGCATGGCGTAGACGGTCTTCTCGGCCGGGAGGTCCTCTGCGTCGGTGATTCGGCCGCCGGGCGCTTGGCGGGGATGGATCTTGATCAGCGTGCCTCGATAGAACACCCGGACCAGCTGGCTGTCGGCTCGCACGTCGACCCGGGCGCCGATCAGATTCCCGGGGATCGAGTACAACGCCCGGGCCACCTCGATGTGATGGTCGCGGTGAACCTTGGCGGTGGCGTAGACGGGCAGGTCGTAGCGGGACGTGGGAGCGGGCAGCAGCCGCGGTTTCTCCTCCAGGTTGAACAGTTCGACCGGCCGACAGGCGTGCGTTCCGTGGATGCGCTGTCCGGCCCGGACCAGGCACCACTCGGTCGCTCGGCGCTGGGCGTGGGCCAGGTCGATGAACGTCTCACCGGCGAAGAAACTGTTACGCACGAACGGCACTGTGCGTTCCACCCGCGGCTTGTCCGTCGGTGTGCGCACCCGGGCCGGGTCGACCACGAACCCCCGGTCCTGGGCGTACTCGATGAACGCCTGGTTGAACCTCGGCTCGAGGTTGTCCGCCGTGGTGATCGCGCTCGACATGTTGTCCGGGATCACCACCTTGAACACCCCGCCGAAGAACTCCCACGCCGCCTCGAACCTGGCTATCACTGTCTCGGTCGTCTGAGAGAAGCTCAGCCACACGAAGCAGTGCCGGGAGAACACCGCGGTGAAGATCAGCGCCCAGCACACCCGCCGGCGGCCGGTGACCGGGTCGAAGACCAGTCCCATCTTGCCGAAATCGACCTGCAACTCCGCCCCCGGCTCCCCATCAGCCACCGGCGCCGTCGACCGCCGGGCGGAACGCCCCACGCCGAGCACCTCCAGCGCGTAACGGTGCAACGTCCGCTGGGGAACCATGAAGCCCTGACGGGTCAACAGCTCGTGGGTCTTGACCACAGTCAGCCCCTCGTCGACCAGCCACGTCTTCAACTGATCGCGATGGGCCCGCAGCGTCTCCCAGCCGGCGCCGTGCCCGTCGGGGCGGTGAGGCCGGACCCGTTCGCACACCCGGCCGATCAGATCGTCGCTCAGCTGGCCCTCGTCGCCGTCGCGGACCAAGCCCGCCTCGGCCCCAGCCGTCACATAACGCTTGACCGTCTTGCGGTCCACCAGCGACAGCCGGGCGATCCCCCGCTCGCTCTCACCCGCAACCACAGCCGCAGGACCTCTCTGATCTCGTGCACCTGAACCTCCCTGAAGCTCATCGCCACCTTCCTGGGCCGCTATCGGTCAGGTGGCGACTTCAACCTCAGCGGCGACGCCGCTGGTGGATGCTCCAAGGTGGTCCCATCACTGGCGAAAGGGTGGCCCCATGCTGCTGGCGAAACTCACCCCGAGGTGGCCCCATCCTGCTGGCGAAACCACCCTCCCAGTGGCCCCATGCTGCTGGCGGGCGACACCCGACTTTCAGCGGGTTGGCGAAGTAGCGACAGATTAGAGTTCCAGAGCCTCCCACTTATGGCCTAGTAGTAGTCGTGCTGGAGGTCGTGCTGCTCGTCCCAGTCCACGAGAATGACGGCACCGGCTGTGCTGATACAGGCGCCAAGTGAGGAGAAACACCTTGCAACGCGTGTTCGATGAGGCGTCTCGGTGTTCACAAAGTCCATCATCCAGTTGTCGAAGAGAGGCTGATCGAAGACCGCCACACCTGCGACTATGAGCGCCGAAGCCTTGGCCACCTTCTTGAAAGGTGACCCCGAAGCGTTGAAGAGTTCGTCACCAAGCCCCATGCCCCGAGTGATCACAAGGGTGTGACTATTGGCTTAGGGCACCAGGTCAGTTGTCTCTCTTTATCCCTTTCGTCCAGATCGGCAGCCTTCCTCCGTCGGCGGCGTTGACGGACCAATGTCAGGTGCCCTGGCACGCAGCGATGGCCGGCTTGGGGCATGCCCGGAAGTGCCGGTCGGGTGACCAGAACGCTCCCACCGTAATCCATTGCTCCATGCGACCGATGAGACACAGATCGGCACTTCGGGGACTTGGTCGGCCACTAGGGAGGTGGCTGGTGTCGCCTCCCTATTGGCCGATGGCGATAATGGGTGCGCTGCCATTCGTATCGCTGAGAGCGTCGACGGCGGGCTGGGTCTCGCCATGCGAACTTCGAGCTGTTTCGCTCTGACGCCACTCGAGCGCCTCCGGCTCGTCGACGAAGGAGAGCAAGGGGACGTCCAAGACCGCCATCAAGTCGCGCACCTCCGTCGGCGTGGCGTAGAAGAACTCTCGACGGGCGTTCACCATGTTCACCCGGCGTTCGGCGAGTTCGTGGTGAAGGTGCGTCTCGAGACCGACGGCATCCTCGCTGAAGACCAGGGCGTGCACGTCGTACCGGAACGGGACCGAGGCGTCTCCAAGCTCTCGTACCCGGTCCATCGGGTCGAGCCGGCGGGTCATGCCGATCTTCACCATCCTCGGGCCGAAGGCGCCGACGTTCGAGATCACATACACGTAGCCGGCCCGGATGTTGGCAGCCCGCCTGTTCAGGCCGTCGAGTCCGTCAGCGATCTCAGCCAACTTCGCCTCGGCCTCGGCCGTGGCGGATTCATTGCCCTGGGCCTGGTAGGTGGCCAAGACAGTGAGGTAGTGCTCCTGCTCCTTGCGGAGCCGCTCCTGCTCTCGTTCGATCTCCCGTCGGGCCCGCTCCTCATCCCGCAGGCGCTCGCGCTCCGCTCGCTCGTGCTCCTTCTCCTCTGCCGCCTTGGCGAGGAAGTCGGCGGTGAGCTCGAGCTCGGTGACTCTCAGCTGGTGGTAGTGGTCCGTCACGCGGATGCTCATGGTCCCACCCAGCTTCACGATCGCGTCTCTGGCCTTCTCGAGACGGGCGATGGCCGACTCGAGGGTGTAGGGCTTCATGGTCCTGACGGCGTTGTCAGCCTCGGCGTTGTACGCCCGGAGCATCAGCTTCGAGAACTCCCGGACCATCTTGGTGCCCTGAGCCGTCGACCCGTTCACCGTCCAGTTCGTCGATCCCACGACGGCATTCCCGGCGCGTGCAGAATCTTTGATCTGCGCCTGCAACCCGGCCAGCCGAGCCTTGTAGGAGACAGCATCGTCGAGCGGGTGCCGGTACTTGTACAGGCCGACCTCTTGCAGGATCACTGTCTCTTCAGTTGCGACGACCTGCTGGCGGAGGTCCTGGAGTTGGGCGATCAGGTCTGTGCGTTCCTTCGAGAAGCGCTCGACCTCGGCAAGGTCCTTCGCAAGTTCTGCTCGGCGCTTCTCCAGGCCGGCCACCTCCTCGCTCACGCGCGCCAGTTCGGCTGACTCCTTCTGGAGGGCGGCGGCTCCTGAGCGCAACGGCTCGAGCTTCGCCAGAAGGGTCTCGTGCTCAGTCCGAAGGTCGGGGAGGTCGCTTCGGAGGCGAGTTAGTTCCTGCGTCAGGGCGTCCCGCTCCGTGGCTCCGAGGGCGTCGAGCTGCCGTTGCAGCCGGTCGACCTCTTCTTCGAGCCGCCGCTTCCCCCCGAACAGACCGCCCCCGGTATGCCTCCCGCCGTTCGGGGACTTCTGATCGGTGACGTCGCCGAACGTTGAAGCTGAGCTCTGGCCGGGCCGACTGCTGTCGCCGGCCGCCGAGACCGTGGGAGGAGGGAGAGGTGATGTATGGGGGGTCCACTGGTTTCCGTCCCACCACCGCAGAACCTGGGATCCGGCGGGATCCTGGAACCATCCCGGTGCTACCCCGCTCTCCATCTCGCCCCCCTAGCTCTGTGCCGCTGCGACACGCCGCCGCCTAGACAGTAGCGGCCGGAGTGAAGCGTTGCACTTCGTGATTACGGTCGCAATAGAGGGTTGCTGTACGGAGGAACGGGGGGCCTATATCGACACACGGCGAAGGTTGCTTCCGCTGATGAGTATCGCAGCGCCGGGGGCGCCGGCTGCGATCCGGTTGGCCGGTAGCCGGGGGCGGTGGTGCGTGCTCCATGTGGTGGTGCCTCTGGGGATGAGCGCGTTGGTCGCTGTCTCCGACCGCACGGGGATGTCGACCTCGCCGGCGAGCGTGCTGATGGCCTTCAGGGTCTCCGTATCGGCGATGCCGGGGAGGACGAGCTTGTGGGTGAACAGGGTGAGGAAGCCGTCGGCCGCCTTGTCCCAGCGAGCGCGGGCCTGGGACAGGTCCTGGAGGCAGGCCATGACGACCAGGCCCTGGCTGCCGCCTTCGGCCAGGGTGGCGGGGAGATCCGGTAGCGGGGCGATGTTGGCCACCTCGTCGAGGGCGTAGAGCATCGGCGGCCGGGGCCGCCACCGGTAGACCGCGGTGCGGATCTGGTCGAGCAGGGCCACCACCAGCGATGCGTGGACGGCCTGGGTCGACGCCGGTGACACCAGGTACAGCGTGTCTGTGGAGGTGGCGAATTGGTCCGGCTCGAACCCGGGATCCCGGGTCGAGCGCAGGGCGGCGTCGCTTCGGTAGGCGGCGAGGATGCTGTCGGCGGTGGAGAAGATCCCCGACAGCTCCCGGCTGTCGGTGTGGCCGATGCCCTGGAGGATGTCTGCGGCCCGCCGGGATCCCCGCTCCTCGAGCACCCCGGCCGGGCCCAGTAGTTCCCGCCGGTGGAGCCAGGACAACAGGACGGCCAGGTCCCCGCCGCTGACAGCGGTGGCGTGCAGCAGGACGGCGAGGAGGGCCTGAGCCCTTTCGATCCAGTGGGTGTCATGGGGGCTGTGGTGGGGCCGGGCGGCGGCGGCCAGGGAGTGGGCCCGGGCGACGGCGTGGTCCCAGATCTCGCAGTCGGGCACCGGCGACCAGGTGAGCGGACGGACTCCCCCTGGGACGACGGTGGTGCCGCTCGGGTCCCAGTACCAGCACTGGCCGAGCTCGGAGCGGGCCCTGACGGTGGCGGTGAGGATGTCGGCCTTGGTGGACGTGACGACCGCCGGGCCTCGATGACGGAGCAGGGCCGGTCTGATCAGGCGGCTGGTCTTGCCCGATCGGGGCGGCCCGAGGACCAGGACGTGGTGTTCGGCGCCGGCCAGGACCGGGCCCTTGGTGCCGTAACCCAGGTAGAGGCCGGCGGGGGCCCGGTGGGCCGGCCGGGGCGGCCGAGTTTGGTGTTCGACCGGGTCGAGGAGGCGGGCGATGGCGGAGGGCAGTTTCACAGTTCCAGTCCTTGTTCGAGTTCGAGGCTGCGGGTCTGCTCGAGGACGGCCAGGCGGGCCAGCTCCCAGGCCCGGCGCTGGGCCGGTTCGTCGGGGCGGGGGCCGATGGGGCCGGGGCCGTCGATGGCGTAGATGTGGCGGTAGGCGTCGATGCGGGCCGCTCGTTCGGCCCACCGGTCCCGGTCGGGCCCGGTCAGCGGGGGCGGTCCGAGGGCATCGACCAGACAGGGGGCCGGGTCGGCCAGGAGGGCGGCCCGGTCCGGGGACATCTCCTTTCGGACCGGCTCGCGCTGGACTGGACGGGGGGTGAGCTGGTCGACGGCCAGGTCCTGTCCCTGGGAGCGGGCCAGGTGGCGCTGCAGGTCGGCGATGGTGTCGCCCGGGTCCAGGGCGGTTGCGTCGGCGGTCACCAGGTACAGGTCGCTTCTCTGCCGGGCTCGGGACAGGCCGACGTAGCCGGCCTCCCGGTACAGGGCGTCGGATCCGAGCACCAGGGCCCGGTCCACGGTCACGCCCTGGGCCTTGTGGATGGTGGCGGCGTAGGCGTGGCCGAGGTGCTCCGACTCCAGGTAGTCGGCCGGGAGCAGGGTGCCGTCGGAGAGGACCACCTCTCCCCGGTTTGGGTGGACCTCGGCGATGGTGGCTACCGTCCCGTTTCGGATCCCGAGCCTCCGGTCGTTGCGCAGGCACATGATCTGGTCGCCGGTGGCGAAGCTGCGGCCGGCGACCGTCAGCTGATCGGCGCCGATGACGCCGCGGTCCTGGAGCAGTTGGCGGGCCCGGAGGTTGAGGTCCTCGACGTCGGCCCGGCGCAGGGCGTACATGCCGACTGTCTGGCCGGCGGCCCGGGCGCTCCACCAGTCGGCGACCATCTGCTCCCGGGCGTCGTCGGCGGTGGCGGCCAGGGTGATCCGTCGGTTGTGGTGGTAGGCCTCGACCGCCCTTCCCACTGAGCCGGCTCGGAGCTCGGCCAGGGCGGCGCGTTCCCAGGCCTGCTCCTGCCGGCGGTTGTCGGCCAGCTCGAGGACCGGGATCCGGGCGGCCAGGCCGGCCAGGGCGCCCCCGGCTTCGATCTCGGGGAGCTGGCGGTGGTCGCCGACCAGCACCACGGACGCCCGGCGGCGCAGGGCGTGGTCCACCAGGCGCTCCAGCTTGCGGGTGCCGACCATGCCGGCCTCGTCGACCACCACCACGGTGTGGGGGGCCAGACCGGACAGCGGCCCGGGCCGATCCAGGTCGGCGAGGAGCCGGTCGATGGTGGTGGCGGGGATGCCGGCGCCGGCCTGCAGCTCGGCGGCGGCCCGGGCCGCCAGGGCGGTTCCGATGACCGGGCGGCCGGCCACCTCCCACCCGGCCCGGGCCGCGTCGAGGGCGAAGGTCTTGCCGGTGCCGGCCCGGCCGATCACCACCTGTACGGCGGCGTCGGAGGTGGTGAGGGCGGCGACCATGCGCCGCTGCTCGTCCGAGAGGGTGGGCCGGCCGGCCAGGATCTGCTCCACCTGTTACGGGGTGGCGGTCCGGACAGTCGTTCCCAGGCGGGTCTGGGCCCGTTCGATTAGCCGGGCCTCGACGGCGAGCAGCTCCCGGGTGGTGTAGCGCCGGCCGGCCGGGTCCTGCCGGCCGAGGGTCACCACGTCGGGGTCGGCGAGGACCCGGTCTGCGCCGGCTCTCGCCTCCCGGGCCGGGCTGCCATTTTGGGACGCGGTGACCAGGGCCTGGATGAGGTCCCGCCGGTCGAAGCTGGAGGCATGGTGGGTCAGTCCTTCGGGGCCGAGCAGCCGGCTGGCGGTGGTGGCCAGGTCCGGGCTGGACGGCTGGGACCGGCCGAGCAGGCCCGTGGTGAAGTCGGGGGCGAGTCCGAGTTGGGCGGCCCGGTTCCGCCAGTCCTCTCGGAGGGTGACCAGGTCGGCGACGGTGGCCTTGGCTGCCCGGGTGGCCAGGGTGGCGGTCTGGGCGGCGGAGGCGGAGGATGCGCCGACCTGGTCGAGGGCGTTCTGGATCTGGGCCCGGCGGGCCGAGAACGCTTGGCACACCGGTTCGGGCATGCCGTCGATGTCGGCCATCCCGTTGCGGATGGGGGTCCAGGTGACCCCCAGCTCCCGGCTGAGGTGGGCCCGCAGCTCGGCCTGGTAGGTGTAGCCGACGGTCTTGGCCCACCGGTAGATGCGGGCGCCGTACAGGGAGCTCCAGCGGCCGTCCCGGTCGGGGGTGAGGTTGGCCACCACCACGTGGGTGTGGATCTGCGGGTCGCCGGCCCGGGAGCTGCGATGGGCGAACCCGGCCGCGGCCACCCCGCCGGTTTCCTCCATCCGGAGGCCGCCGGCGCCTCGCCGGGCCCGGACGGCCTCGGCCTCCAGGGTCTCGACGGCGGCGGCGACGGCCCGGTCGTGGGCGGAGACCACGGCGGCGGCCAGTTCCGGTCCGCCCAGGGCCCACAGGACGCTGACCGACTTGGGCGCGGAGAAGCACAGGTCGAAAGATC
>JAKAXG010000161.1 GCA_021827225.1 Actinomycetes bacterium
CCAGCCGGACCCCGCCCGGGGCGGCGGGGCTGTCCTCCCGGGCGCTCAGGACGCCCATCTCCTCGACGATGCCTGTGAACATTCAATGATTACGGTACGGCATCCGTGCCCGGAGCAGCCAGAAGATCGATCCGCACATCGGGACCGAGGGTCCGGACGGAGGTGATCCGGCCCCGACGGAGGGAGGCCATGGTGGCCGTGCCCGCCCCGGCGAACATCGGCCGCCCGTCGTCGCCGCCCATGACCGCCGGGGCGTAGTAGAAGACGTACTGGTCGACCAGGCCCCGCCGGGCCAGGTCGCCGGCCACCCCGGCGCCCCCCTCGACCAGCAGCTGGATGACCCCCCGCCGGCCGAGCTCGTCCAGCAGCCGCTCGGGGTCGCCGGTGTGCTCGATGGCGGGCAGCACGCGGGCCCCTTCGGGGGCCCGGCCGAACACCACCCGCAGCGGCTGCTCCCGCACCGGCTCGGCGCGCACGGTGAGGGCCGGGTCGTCGGCGCGCACCGTCGCCGCCCCCACGGCGATGGCGTCGCTCTCCGCCCGCAGGCGCTGGACGTCGGCCCGGGCCTCGGGGCCGGTGATCCACTTGGAGGTCCCGTCGGGGGCGGCGGTGCGCCCGTCGAGGGTGGCGGCCAGCTTGAGCACCACCCACGGGCGGCCCTGGCGGCGGTGCTTCAGGTACGGCGCCAGCGAGCGGGCGGCTTCCGCCGCCCCCACGCCCAGCTCCACCTCGATGCCCGCCTCCCGCAGCCGGGCCAGCCCGGCACCCGAGACGTGGGGGTCCGGGTCCTGCAGGGCGACCACCACCCGGCGGACCCCGGCGGCGATCAGGGCGTCGGCGCACGGCGGGGTGCGGCCGTGGTGGGAGCACGGCTCCAGGGTGACGTAGACGGTGGAGCCGCGGGCCGACCCGCCGGCCAGCTCCAGGGCGGTGGCCTCGGCGTGCGGGCCTCCGGGCGGGGAGGTGGCGCCGAGGGAGACCGGCTCGTCCCCGGCCGGGACGACGACGGCACCGACCCACGGGTTGGGCGAGGTGGAGGCCCGCACCCCCTGGCCCAGCGCGACGGCCTCGGCCATCCAGGTGCGGTCCTCTCGGGTGGGCACGCGCTCAGGGGTGGCGGGTGGCCTGCTCGCCCAGGAGGTCCAGGGCGTGGGGGAGGATGTCGAGGACGGCCTCCAGGCACTCCGCCGCCCCCTTGGGGGATCCGGGGGTGTTCACGATGATGGCGTGCTGGCGGATGCCGGCGATGCCCCGGGACAGGCGGCCCAGCGGGCTCACCAGGCGCATGGCCTCGGCCAGGCCGGGGGCGTCGCGCTCGATCACCTCCCGGGTCCCTTCGGGGGTCTGGTCCCGGGGGGCGAAACCGGTGCCGCCGGTGGTCACCACCAGCCCGGAGAAGCTGGCGCTCAGCCGGGCCAGCTCCCCGGCCACCGACGCCACCCCGTCGGCCACCACGGACCGCTCGACGACCTCGAAACCGGCGCCGGTCAGCAGCTCCTCGAGGGCCTGGCCGGAGCGGTCCTCGCGGGTGCCGGCGATCACCCCGTCGGAGACGGTGACGATCTTGGCCTGGTAGGTCACGCGGCCACCGCCTTTTCCGCGGCGGCCCGGATGGCGGCCGCCGCCGAGGCCGGGTCCTGGTGGCCGAAGACGGCGCTCCCGGCCACGAACATGCCGGCCCCGGCCGCGGCCACCCGGCCCACGGTGTGGGCGTCGATGCCGCCGTCCACCTCGATGGTCAGGTCCAGCGAGTCCCGCCGGGCGATCTCGGCGGCCCGGGCGACCTTCGGGACCGCCTCCTCCATGAAGTGCTGCCCGCCGAAGCCGGGATGCACCGACATGACCAGCAGGAGGTCGATCTGGTCCAGCCACGGCTCGCAGTCGGCGATGGGCGTCTCCGGGTTGACGGCCAGCCCGACGTGCAGGCCCAGGTTCCGCATGGTCCGGATCAGATCGGCGGTGTCGCCGATCTCGACGTGGACGCTGCAGCTGTTGGCGCCGGCGTCGGCGAAGGCCTTCAGGTAGTCCCCCGGGTTGTCCATCATCAGATGGCAGTCGAGGTAGCTGTCGGTGTGGCGCCGGATGGACGCCACGACCGGCGGCCCGATGGTCAGGTTGGGCACGAAGTGCCCGTCCATGACGTCGACGTGCAGCCAGTCCGCTTCCGGGCGTACCCGGTCGATCTCGGCGCCGAGCGCGGCGAAGTCGGCGGACAGTATCGAAGGCGCCATTCGGACTCGGCGGGGCACGGGCCCAAGCTACCCCGGCGCCCGCAGGGTCACGAGGAACATGCCGTCGGTGCCGGCCGCCTGGGGCAGGAGGAGGGCGCCCCGGCCGGCCGGCTCCCACGGCCCGCTCGGGGGCGGCAGGGGTCGGAAGCCCGGGGCGCTGCGGTGCAGCCAGTTGTCGATACCGGCGGTCTCGGGCACGGACAAAGTGCAGACGCTGTAGGCCAGCACCCCTCCCGGGCGCACCAGCTCCATGGCCGAGAGGAGCAGCCGGCGCTGGAGGGCGGCCAGGCGGTCGATGTCGGCCGGCGCCACCCGCCAGCGGGCGTCGGGCCGGCGGCGCAGCACGCCCAGCCCGGAGCAGGGGGCGTCCACCAGCACCAGCCCGAAGCTGCCCGGCCGGAACGGGGCGGCGGTGCCGTCGGCCACCACGGTGTCGAGGTCGGCGGTGCCCAGCCGGCCGGCGTTGGCCGCCACCACCGCCGCCCGGGACGGCGACAGGTCGGCGGCCACCACCAGCCCGGGGCCGGCCAGGCCGGTGGCCTTGCCTCCCGGGGCGGCGCACATGTCCAGGACCGGGCCCGGCCCGGCCAGCGGCCGGAGGTGGGCGGCGATCATCTGGCTGGCCGGGTCCTGGATGTAGCCGTCGGCCCGCACCGATACGGTGGCCGCCTGGTTCATGGTCCGCAGCGCCTCCACGGCCCGGGCCCGGCCCAGGTCGGAGCTCAGCCGCTCGACGATCCAGTCCGGGTAGCTCAGCTCGGTGGCCGCGTCCGGCCAGGTGACCAGCCCCTTGTCGACGTCGGCGGCCACCCGTCGGAGGACGGCGTTGACCACCGAGCGGCCCGGACCGGCCACCTCGGCCACGGTGGCCGAGACCGCGGCGTGGGTGGGTATCCGCGTCCAGCCCAGCTGGTAGGCGCCCAGGCGCAGGGCGGCGCGGACCCGGGGGTCGATGCGGCCCCGGGTGTAGCGACCGGTGAGCCAGTCGCAGGCCCGCTGCATCCGGCAGGCGCCGTAGGCCAGTTCGGTCACCAGGTGGCGGTCCCTGGCTTCCAGCCGGCTGGCCGACAGCAGCTCCGGCACCACCAGGTTGGCCCGGGCCCCGCCGTCGATCTCCACCAGGGCCCGGAGGGCCACCCCCCGGGCGGTGACCCTACCTGCCGAGGGCATCGGCGTTGACCCCGCGCAACCAGTCGGCGCCGGGCATGGGGCGCCTACCTTCGGGCTGGACCACCTCGAGGCGGAGCCCGCCCCGGCCGGTGGCCACCACGTCACCGTGGAGCGATCCCGGCGGCCCGTCACCGCCGTCGGTGACATGGGAGCGCAGCACGAGCAGGCGCCGCCCCGACCAGGTCGTCCACGCCCGCCCGACGCGCACCACCCTCTGCAGCTCGGCCGCCGGGCGGCCCCAGTCCAGGCGCAGCTCAGCCGGCTCGAGCTTGGCCGCGTAGGTCGCCTCGCCGTGCTGGGGTTCCGGCCGGCCCAGCCCGCTCGACAGCGCCTCCACCAGCAGGTCCGCCCCCATTTCGGCCAGCCGGGCGGTCAGCTCGGCGGCGGTCTCCTCCGGGTCGATGGGCGTCTCCCGGCGCCGGTACACGCCGCCGGTGTCGAGGCCCTCGGCCACCTCCATCAGGCACACCCCGGTGACCTCGTCGCCGGCCAGGATGGCCCGCTCCACCGGGGCCGCCCCCCGCCAGCGGGGCAGCAGCGAGAAGTGCACGTTGACCATGGGCAGGGCGGCCAGGACGTCGGCCTTGATGATCCGGCCGTAGGCCACGACCACCCCCAGCTCGGCGCCGGAGCCGAGGACGGCCGAGATGTCGGAGCTGACGGGGATGCCGAGCCGCCCGGCCGCGGCCTTGACCGGGGTGGGGAGCAGGCTCCCGCCCCGGCCCCGCCGCTTGTCGGGACGGGTGACCGCCACGGTGATCTCGTGGCCGGCCCCGGCCAGGGCCTCCAGGGCCACGGCCGCCGGGTCCGGCGACCCCAGGAACGCCAGGCGCAGGAGCGATCAGCTCCCGACCGACTCGGCCCGGCGGCGCAGCTCCCTCATGGCCTCCCGCTTCTGGTCCTTGTCCAGGACGCTGAGCAGCAGGCGGCCGTCGAGGTGGTCCAGCTCGTGCTGGAGGCAGCGGGCCTCGATGTCGTCGGCTTCGATGGAGATCTCGTTCCCGTCGAGGTCGTAGCCGGTCAGGTGGATCTCCTTGGGCCGCACGATCGGGAAGTACAGGCCCGGGATGGACAGGCATCCCTCCTCGTACTCCCACTCGCCCCGGCTCTCGGTGATGGTCGGGTTGATGATGGTCACCGGGTCGGCGTCGGCCAGCTGGTACACGAACAGCCGCTTCCCGACACCGACCTGGGGGGCGGCCAGACCGATGCCGTGCGCCTCGTGCATGGTCTCCACCATGTCCTCGGCCAGGCGGGCCAGCTTCCCGTCGATGTCGGTGATCTCGCTGGAGCGGGTGGTGAGGACGGGGTCGCCGAAGTACCGGATCTGGTAGGGAGCCACGGTCCCATGGTACCGATGGTGGGTTCATGTCCCACTACTTCGACCCCTCCCCCGCCGCCCCGTCCCGGCGCCGGCAGGTGCACCTGGTGCTGCCCGACCTGAAGGCGACGCTGACCGTCGACCGGGGCGTCTTCTCCGGCGGCGGGGTCGACCCGGGCACGCTGGAGCTGCTGAAGGCGGTCCCCGCCGGTCCCGATCCGGCCGCCGACCTGCTCGACCTGGGGTGCGGTTACGGGCCGATCGCGCTGACGGTCGCCACCCGGTACCCGGCGTCGACGGTGTGGGCGGTCGACATCAACAGCCGGGCTCTCGAGTTGACGGCGGACAACGCCGCCGCCCTCGGTCTGGCCAACGTCCGTGCCGTCACCCCCGACGAGGTGCCCGACGGGCTGACCTTTGTCCAGATCTGGTCGAACCCGCCCATCCGCATCGGCAAGGCGGCGCTGCACGGGCTGCTCGAGCGGTGGCTGCCCCGGCTGGCGGACGGGGGGACGGGGTGGCTGGTCGTGCAGAAGAACCTGGGATCCGATTCCCTGGCCGCCTGGCTGGCCGGCTCCGGCTACCAGGTGGCGCGCCTGGGCTCCAGGAAGGGCTACCGCATCCTGGCGGTCAGCCGGCCGTGAAGCAGCTCCGCCCCACCGACCTCAAGCGGCTGCACCGGGAGTGGAACCGGCGCAGCACCGGCCGGCTGGCCCTGCTCCTAGACGGCGTGCAGTCGCCGTTCAACGTCGGCGCCATCGTGCGTACCGCCGCCGCCTACCGGGTGGAGCACCTGTACCTGGCCGGCCCCACCGCCTCCCCCGGCGGAGCCAAGGTGGCCAAGGTGGCTCTCGGCACCGAGCGCTACCTGTCGTGGTCGGTGTTCGAGCGGGGCGCCGACGCCGCCGACGCCGCCCGGGAGGACGGCTTCACCGTGGTCGGTCTGGAGCTGGCCGACACGGCCCTGCCGCTGCACCAGCTGACCGCCGGCCCCGACGTGTGCCTGGCCGTCGGCAACGAGGACCACGGCCTCACCCCCTCCACCCTGGCCGCCTGCGACGCGGTGGCCTTCGTCCCCCTCACCGGGCGGGTGGGGTCGCTGAACGTGGCCACCGCCACCGCCATCGCCCTCTACGAGCTGCGCCGCCAGGGCTGGACCTGACCGGGGGCCCGGCCGGGCCGGCTAGAAGCCGGTGATCCCGGAGCGGGGGTAGACGTCGGCGGGGTCGGTGAGGACGTTGATCAGGTAGGGCACCCCCGAGTCGAACGCCCGGTCCAGCGCCGGGCCGACCTCGCCGGGGCTGGTGACCGTCTCGCCGGCCCCGCCGAGTACCTCGACGATCCGGTCGTAGCGGGTGTCGGGCTGCAGATCGCACGCCTCGTCCCAACCGTAGAGGGCCCGCATCGGGTGCTTCTCCAGACCCCACATGCCGTTGTTGCCCACGATCATCACCACCGGCAGGTTGTGCCGGACCAGGGTGTCGGCGTCCATCAGGGAGAAGCCGGCCGCCCCGTCGCCGAGGACGGTGACCACCTGGCTGGCCGGCCGGGCCACCCGGGCGGCGATGGCGTAGCCGGGCCCGTTCCCCAGGCACCCGTAGGGGCCGGTGTCGAGCCAGCATCCCGGCCGGCCCGGGTCGAGGTACTTGCCGGCGTAGGACGCGAAGTCGCCGCCGTCGCAGATGATCACCGCGTCCTCGGCCAGGCGCTTCGCCAGCTCCCCGAACACCCGGGTGGGCTTGACGTGCTCCCCGCCGGCCCCGAGCAGCTCGTCGTCGCGCTGGCGGGCCGCCCGCTCGGCGCCGCGGAGGCGCTCCACCCACGCCCGGTGGCGACCGTTGGTGGCGGCCAGGCCGGTCAGGATGGCGGCCAGGTCGCCGGCCACGGTCGTGACCCCGCCCACGTGGCTGGACGCCCCGTCGGCGTGGTCCACCAGGTGGATGACCCGGGCGGAGCCGAAGCGGCCGAACCCGAGACGGAAGTCCAGCGGGGTGCCGGCCACCACTACCAGGTCGGCTTCCTGGCGCAGCAGGCTGCGGGTGCGGCTGAACACCAGCTCGTGGCCGGGGGGCAGGCAGCCGCGGCCCATACCGTTGAAGAAGCACGGCAGGTCGAGGGCCTCGACGGCGGCGGCCAGCGCCTCCTCGGCCCCGCCCCAGTACACGTCGCTGCCGGCGAAGATCGCCGGCCGTTCGGCCCCGGCGATGGCCTCGGCCACGGAGCGCACCAGGGCCGGGTCCGGCTCCGCTCCGGCCGGCCGGACCCGGGCCGGTGCCGGCACCTCACCGGAGGTGGGGGCGAAGAAGACGTCCATGGGGATGTCGGCGAACACCGGGCCCCGGTGGGGGGTGGCGGCGGCTTCGGCCAGGTCGGCCACCACGACGCCGGCCTTGGCCCCCTCGGTGATGGTCACCGCCTGCTTGGTCACCGACTCCACGATGGGTACGTGGTCCAGCTCCTGCAGGGCCCCGGTGCCCCACGTGCCGAGCGGCGCCCGGCCGGCCAGGACGACCAGCGGAGAACCGTTGAAGTGGGCGGAGGTGATGGCGCTGACCCCGTTGGTGACCCCCGGGCCGGCGGTGAGCACGGCCAGTCCCGGCCGGCGGGTGAGCTTGGCCCACGCCTCGGCCGCCCAGGTGGCGGTCTGCTCGTGGCGGGTGTCCACGATGCGGGTGCCGGCCCGCCGGGCGGCGTCGTACAGAGGCCAGATGTGGCCCCCGTTGAGCGTGAACATGACGTCCACGCCGTACGGCGCCAGGGCGGCGAGGGCCAGATCTCCGGGATGGCCTTCCATGGGGGTGCCTCCTTCGGTGTTCGCGCTGCGGTGGTCAGGTGTCGATGGTCAGGTTTCGGTGGTCAGGTTTCGGTGGTCACGCCCCCACCCCGAGGGCGGTGCAGGCGGCGTCGTGCTGGCGGAGCAGCTCCTGGCAGCGGCCCCGCTCCTCGGGTCCGAGATCGGGCGCCTCGCGCAGGGCCAGGGGGCGGATGGCGATGCCGCCGCGCACCTTGAAATCCCCGAACACCCGCAGGTAGCGGGGGGCGATGCGGCTGGTGAGATCGTCGGCTATCCGGTTGATGCAGTCCTCGTGGAAGGCGCCGTGGTTGCGGTAGGCGCCCAGGTAGAGCTTGAGGCTCTTGCTCTCCACGCACAGCTCGCCCGGGACGTAGTGGATGTGCACCCGGCCGAAGTCGGGCTGGCCGGTCATGGGGCACAGGCTGGTGAACTCGGTGCAGTCGAGAGCCACGATCCACGGCGAGGCGGGCCGGGAGTTGGCGAACACCTCCAGGATGGCGGCGCTGGGGTTGTCGTACTGGTAGCGGGTGGCGTGGCCGAGCTTGGTCAGCTGTGAGGTGTCGCTCATCGGTGCCCCGAGGCTAGTGACTTCGGCGGGTGCCGGCCTCAGAGCCGGGGCGGGTCGACGGCCACCCGCAGGGTCCCGGTCGCCGGGCGGGGCACCGCCGCCAGGGCGTCGCAGAGGACGGAGTAGTCGGGGGCCTTCACCAGCCAGCGCCCGTCGTCGGGACCGAGGACCTGCACCCCCGCCAGCCGGGCCACCCACTCCCCGGCGGCGTCGCCCGCCACCAGGGCGACGGCCGCGTAGGGCGGGAACCCC
>JAKAXG010000162.1 GCA_021827225.1 Actinomycetes bacterium
CGCCTTGCCGGCGATCCACACCCAGCCGTCCGGTCTGGCGGCGATGAGGACCGCCAGCCAGGTCATCCCGGATACCACGAGGTCCACGCTGACGAGCAGCGCCCGGAGGTCTCTGCGGCCCCGCGTACGCTGCTCACGCTCCTTCTCGCCGTCGCAGTCGGCGGCCCGGTCGGGGTACTCGCCGTTCCATCTCACACCGGTGTGCACCCGGTCGGCCAGATCAGTCACCGCTCCCCCTAACACCCTGCGAGCAGCATCTGGCTGGATTGGCCATGCCTGCCCTTACCTGAACGGGATACATCTCGGTAAGGTCTGAGATTCACGGGCTGTCAGTGATACCGACGGCATTTGATACATGCCTGATGACCGGGTCCCGAAGGGGGCAGTCTGTAGCGGTGATTACGCCACTGGTTATCGTGGGGGCTGGCGGGTTTAGCCGGGAGACGGCGGAGACCGTGCGGGCCATCAACGCGGTTACCCCCGCGTGGCAGCTACTGGGATTCGCCGACGACGACACGTCCCTGCAGGGCCGGAACCTGGAGGGCGCGCGGGTGCTCGGTCCCATCGCCGAGGTGGTCGCCGATCATCCCGAGGCCCGGGTCGTGGTCTGCACCGGTCGCCCGGACAACTACTTCACCCGGCCCCGCCTGGTGGCCCGCATGGACCTGCCCCCCGACCGTTTCGCCACTCTCGTCCATCCGGCCGCGGTCGTGGGCCCGTCCACCTCCGTCGGCCCGGGATCGGTGCTACTGGCAGGTGTGGTCTGCACCGCCGCCGTCACGGTGGGCGCACATGTAGCGGTGATGCCCGGCAGCGTCCTGACCCACGACGATGTCATAGGCGACTACGCCACCATCGCCTCCGGCGTCCGCCTGGGTGGTTCGGTGACCGTCGGTACCGGGGCCTATCTGGGCGCCGGGGCGATGGTGCGCCAGGATCTGACCGTGGGCGCCTGGTCGATGCTGGGCATGGGCGCTCTCGTCACCCGCAGCGTCCCGCCCGGCCGGATCTGGTACGGCAGCCCGGCCCGGGAGCACGGTCGGGTCGACGTCCCACCCGACCTGCCCCAGGCCTGACTTCAGTCCCGCAGGGCGTCGGTGAGGGCTGCGACCACCCGGTCGATGATCGCCTCGGTGATGCCCGGGTACATCGGCAGTGAGAGGATCTCATCGGCCATGGCTTCCGCCACCGGGAAGTCGCCGCGGCTGTAACCGAGATGGGAGAAGGCATCCGTCAGATGCACAGGTGTCGGGTAGTGGATGCCTGCGCCGATGCCGTGCGATCCCAAATGGTCGAGCACGCGATCGCGCTGGGCGACCCGGACGACGTAGAGGTGCCAGACCGGCAGGTTCCCGGCCGCCGTCGGGGGCAACCGCAGCAACCCTTCGCCCTCCAGCGGCTGCAGCCGCTCCGAGTAGGAGGCGGCGGCCTGGCGGCGCAAAGAGTTCCACTCATGGAGGCGCCCGAGCTTCGCTCTGAGCACGACGGCCTGAAGGGTGTCCAGGCGGGAGTTGAGACCGACGTCGGTGTGGCGGTACTTCACCTCGCTGCCGTGGTTGGCGAGCCGGCGTACCGCGGCGGCCAGATCGGGGTCCTGGGTGACGACCGCACCACCGTCCCCGTAGGCGCCGAGGTTCTTGCCCGGGTAGAAGCTGGTGCCCGCCGCCCGTCCCCAGAAGCCGATGCCCCGGCCGTTGCGCTCGGCGCCCTGCGCCTGGGCGGCGTCCTCGACGATCTGCACCGACCGGCCGTCGCAGATCTCGGCGAGGGTCTCCATGTCGGCCATCTGTCCGTACAGGTGGACGGGCATCACCCCCCAGGTGTCGCGGCCGATCCGGCTGGCGACCTGGGCTGCGTCTATGAGGCCGTACTCGTCGCAGTCGACGATGACCGGCACGCCGCCGGCGCGCACCACCGCCTCCGCGGTGGCGACGAAGGTGTTGGCGGGCACGATCACCTCGGCGCCCGCCGGTAGGCCTGCACCTCGGAGGGCCAGCTCCAGAGCGTCGGTGCCGTTGCCGACGCCAACACAGAAGTCGGTACCGCTGAAGGCGGCGAACTCCTGCTCGAAGGCCTTCACTTCGGGTCCCTGGATGAAAGCCCCCCGGGCCATGACGTCGAGCATCGGGCCGGTGATGTCGGCGGCGATGGCCTGGTGCTGCCAGGGCAGGTCGACGAAGGGAACCGGGGGCGCCTCCCGCCCGGTCATAGCGATGCTGATAGTCCCGCCTCCTTGCGAATCACGTCTGCGACGTGGCGCTGCTGATCGTCGGTCATCTCGTGGAACATGGGCAGAATCAGGGAACGGCTGGTCACCCTCTCGGTGGCCGGCAGGCGACCTGCGGGCCGCCCGGTGTACGCCGGCTCGAGGTGGGCGGCCATGATGCCGCGCCGGCCGGAGATCCCCTCGGCGAGCATCCGCTCCAGGAGCTCGTTGCGAGACACCGGGAAGTCGTCGGGCAGCGTGATCCAGAACGACTGGAAGTTGGACCGCCCGTAGGGCGGATCGTCGGCCATCTGGAGCCCCGGCACGTCGGCGAGCATGCGCCGGTAGGCGGCGGCCAGAGTCCGGCGGCGGGTCACTATGGCATCGAGCTTGGAGAGCTGCACCAGGCCGACCGCCGCCTGCATGTCGGTCATGCGGTAGTTGAACCCGACCTCTTCGTAGGCCTCGAGGACCAGCCGGTCGGCCTGGTGGCGGCTGGCCGCGCTCACGTTCATCCCGTGCTCGCGCAGGCGGCGGCCCCGGCCGGCCATCTCCGCGTCGCCGGTGAGCAGCATGCCCCCCTCGCCGGTGGTGATCACCTTGCGGGGATGGAAGGAGAAGGCGGCCAGGTTGCCGCTCGCTCCGATGGGCCGGCCCTTGTAGGTGGCGCCGATGGCGCAGGCGGCGTCCTCCAGGATGGGCACCCGGCGCGGGGCGCAGACGGCCGCCACGGCGTCGATGTCGGCGGGGGTGCCGGCCTGGTGGACCAGGATCACGGCCCGGGTACGGGTGGTCAGGGCCGCCTCCACCGCCTCGGCGGTGAGGTTGAGAGTCAGCGGGTCGACGTCGGCGAACACCGGCTCCGCACCGGCTTGCACCACGACGTTGGCTGTGGCGATGAAGGACAGGGAGGGGACCACCACTTCGTCGCCGGGTCCGACCCCGAGCAGGAGCAGGCCCAGGTGGAGGGCGGTGGTGCAGGAGCTGACGGCCACGCCGTATCCCGCTCCGACCCTCTCGGCCACCCTCTCCTCGAAGGTGGCCACCCTCGGGCCTTGCGCCACCCAGCCGCTCCTGACCGCCTCGGCGGCGGCGTCGGCCTCATCCTGTCCCAGCCAGGGTCGCATCACCGGGATGGTCACAGCGCCACGCTCGCCGGCCGGGATTCCCGTTCCGCCGCCCACCATCCCACGAGATGGCGCAGACCGTCCATCAGGCCGGTGCGGGCCTCGAAGCCGAGCATGGCCCGGGCCGCGGTGGTGTCGGCCAGCCGCCGCGGCACGGCGTTGACCTTCCGTGCCGGCCCGAACTCCGGCTCGAGGTCAGAACCCATCACCTCGCTCAACGCCCGAGCCAGCTCCAGCAGGCTGGTCTCGGTCCCCGACGCCACGTTGAACACCTCGTCGGTGACGTCGCTCCCGGCGGCCAGGATGTTGGCCCGGGCGACGTCGCCGACGTACACGAAGTCCATGCTCTGCCTGCCGTCGCCCAGGATGAGGGGCGGTTGGCCGGCGGCGATCCGCTCCATCCAGCGGATGAGCACCTCCGTGTAGACGCCGTGGATGTCCATCTTGGGGCCGTAGACGTTGAAGTACCGCAGGGCCACGTACGGCAGGCCGTACATGTCGTTGAAGCTGCGGAGCAGTCCCTCGTTGAAGGTCTTCGACGCGCCGTAGAGGGTGCGGTTGCCGTACGGGTGATGGGCCTCCGTCGTCGGGAACTCGCTGGCCGCCCCGTAGACCGAAGCCGACGAAGCGGCGACCACCCGGCCGACATCGGCTTCGACGGCGGCCTCCAACACGTTGTACGTGCCGTCGACCATCACCTCGAGGGCCTCGCGGGGCTGCTCCGCGCACTGGGTGATGCGGATGGCGGCCTGGTGGTACAGGACGTCGATCCCGGCCATCACCTGCTTCACCAGGTCCCGGTCGCGGATGTCGCCCTCCACCACCTTCACCTTCCCGGAGGTCATGGCACCGTCCAGGTTGGCCATCCGGCCCCGGACGAAGTTGTCGAGCACGACGATCTCCCCCACGTCGGTCGGAGCCAGTTGCTCAGCGATGGTGGAGCCGATCATGCCGGCCCCGCCGGTGATGAGTACCCGGGCGCCGTTCATAGAGAGGTCCTTTCGTCGGTTTCGGCGTGCTGTAGGTTCCAGGCGTGCAGAGCGACTCCGTGTTCGTCCATCCCGCCGGGTTGTGTGAGAGTTCCGATGTGGGACCCGGCACGCGGGTCTGGGCCTTCGCCCATGTGATGGCCGGGGCGGTCGTCGGACCGGACTGCAACATCTGCGATCACTCGTTCGTCGAGGGCGGTGTCACCATCGGCCGGAACGTCACCGTCAAGAACGGCGTCCTTCTCTTCGCCGGTGTGACCGTCGAAGACGACGTCTTCCTCGGCCCCAACTGCGTCTTCACCAACGACCTCCGGCCCCGGGCGTTCATCAAGCGACCGACGGCGGAGTTCCTGCCCACGCTGATCGCCCGGGGAGCGACGATCGGCGCCGGAGCGGTGATCGTCTGTGGCCACACGGTGGGCCAGTTCGCCATGGTGGCCGCCGGAGCAGTCGTGGCGAGCGATGTCCCCGCCCACGCCCTGGTGGCGGGCAACCCGGCTCGCCGCCGGGTATGGATCTGCGAATGCGGGGAGAAACTCGACGGAGCGCTCGCCTGTGCCGCCGACGGCCGCCGCTACCGGGAGAGGGCCGATGGGGGCGGCCTCGAGGCGACTGACTGACCGGTCAGGCATCGAGGTCGATGGTGACGCCACCGTTGCGCAGGCTGACCCCGGTCGCTTCCAGGATGCGCAGTACGCGCAATCCGGCATTACCGTCGGTGAGGGCTGGGCGGTCCCCGACGATGGCGTCGCGGAACTCCGCCACCACCGACTGGAGCGCTTCGCGCTCCGGCAGGGCCGGGGCGACCATGTCACCGGTGCGGTAGGAGATCCTGGTCGCCACCCGCTGATCGGGTGACAGGGCGGGGATCATCTCGACGCCCTTGTCGTACATGCTGAGCCTCTGGGAAGGATTGAGGTCGTCCCACACGACCATGCGCTGCGAACCCCCGACGATCGTCTGGCGGATCTTGGTGGGGCTCAGCCAGTTGACGTGGACATGGGCGATCCCGCCGTTGCCGAGCGGGAGCGTCAGGTACCCCACGCATGTCTGGCCGGCACCGATCGGGTCGGCGCCCGACGCCGCCACCCCTGCGGGACGGGCACGCTCGGGAAGTACGAAGTCGAAGATCGACAGGTCGTGCGGGGCCAGGTCCCAGAACACGTCGGCGTCCGCCTGCACCAGACCCAGATTGATTCGGACAGAGTCGATGTACTGGACATCCCCGATGCCACCACCGCTGATCAGGTCGCGAAGGTGGCGGACCACGGGCGTGTAGCAGTAGGTGTGGTCGCACATCAGCACAACTCGCCGATCCTCGGCGACGGCGACCATCTTCTCCCCGTCGGCCACCGACGTGGCGAGAGGCTTCTCGACCAGCACATGCTTGCCGGCGTCCATGGCCTGGATGGCCAGGCCGGCGTGCGTGGCCGGCGGTGTGGCAATTGCGACAGCCCGGATGCCAGGGTCGTCCAGCACATCGGCGAAGGAGTCCGTCACCACCACCGCGCTCCTGCGGCCCAGCGCCCTTCTGGCGCGTTCCACGTCCAGATCGCACACCTGCCGAAGGTCCCAACCCGGTGCGTTGGAGAAATTCCGGATGAGGTTTGGTCCCCAGTAGCCGGCGCCGATGACGGCGATACCGAGATCGTCTGTCACTTGTGTTCTTTCTCCTCTGCCGTGTCTGAGATTCGGACAGGCTTCAGAGTCCGCTGGAAGTTCTTTTGATACCCACCGTGAGCGCCGTCACGGGCCGCTACTCGTAGTTGTGACGGCGCCTTTGCCTAATTGAGGGTTCGTTGTGATTGCCTTGACCCGTCGAATGATACGGTCGCTCTGCGGAGGAACCGGCAGGGGCAGTGCCGTTCCGCCGGGCGAGAGCCAAGCGACCAGCCAGCGATCCCAAAGGGGCGGTGATCGATGACCATCCAGTTCCTCGAAGCGGAACAGTCGACCCGGCCGGCAGTACCGGCGGCGGAGGGCACGCGGCGCCGGGCGCGCTACGACTTCACCGACAGGAGCGATGTCGCCTCCCTCGTCCAAGCCGCGGCGGGCGGCGACCAGAGGGCGTGGAACGCCCTCGTGGACCGGTTCGCCTCCACCGTGTGGGCGATCGCACGCGGTCACCGGCTCAATTCGGCCGACGCCGCAGACGTGTTCCAGACCACCTGGATGCGGCTTTTCGAACATCTCGACCGGATAGAGCAGCCGGAACGGGTGGGCGGATGGCTGGCCACGACCGCCCGCCGGGAATGCCTGCGGCTACTACGCCTGTCCGGCCGGCAGGTCCCGAGCGGCGAGGACCTCGATGTGATTGCCGATCCCACGACGTCCCGCCCCCCCGAGCGGGACCTGGTGGCCGAGGAGCGCCGCAACCTGGTCAACCAGCTCGTCGAGCAACTTCCGCCTCGATCGCAGGTGCTGCTGCGGCTGCTCAGCGCCGACTCTCCGCTCAGCTACAAGGAGATCAGCGAGGCCCTGAACATGCCGATCGGAAGCATCGGGCCGACCAGGGTACGGGCGCTCGAGCACCTGCGGCGGCTGGCCCTCGGCGCCGGTCTCGACGTCGAGGACGTCTTCTTCGCCTGACCGGTCCATCCGCTGGACCCGCCTCGCCGTATCACCCTTTCACGTATTTCGGAGGCTTCGTCGGTCTCTGTTGGCCGATGACACTCAGAAGGAAAGGCGGTCACAGGTGATGCGGTGCAACGTGATCGACGGGCGCCTCTGATGCGCCACCGCCTACCTTCGCCCGTTCGCCCATTCGATCTGCCACCACCCCAGCTGATCGATGCCGTAAAGCGGATCTTCGCTCTATGGCAGGGGTTCACGGATCACGTCCGGCTGACGGACGACGAAGCTCTGTAGTGACGGTCCCGAGGCGTCCGTCCCCCTCGGACCCTGCCGCGGATCCCGGAGAAGGTGGGGTGTAGCGTTGAGCATGAAGCGGTGGAGGCAAGTCCAGGGCGTGCCGGTACGCCCATCACTGGCCGCGGGGGCGGCCGCGCTCACGCTCCTGGTAGCGGCCTGCACGAGCGGCCACTCGGACCGCGCCGCGGCTCCCACGACGGGCGGGACGAACACCGAGGCCGGTCCCTCCTCGACGGCACCCGCCCTCAACCCCTGCACACTGTTCAGCAAGACGCAGGTACAGGCTGCCGTCGGGAGGAAGGTGTCGTCCGCCAGGGAGGCACCGCTCGGGCCGACATGCATCTTCACCGGGGGCAACGGGGCCGTGGCAGCCACCGTCTCCGTCCAGGCGCTGTCATTCGATCAGACCCGCGTGCGGATGAAGGACACCCAGACCACCACGGTCGCCAACCGCCAGGTGGTCTGCGGTGTGTACGGCAACACGGAGGCCATAGTGTCGGTCGGAGGGGAGCGGGTGCTCGTCGTCCAGGCGCCGTGCGCTGCGGCCTTCAAGCTGGTCGCTCTGGCCCTCCCCAAGCTCACACACTGACGAGCCGGGTGGCGCCGGTACGCACTGACGTCCGCAAACGGTGCCACGTATCAGAGGACCCAGTTGATGGCTCGGACCAGGTATGCGTACCCATCCACCCGCATCGCGCCCGCCGGTCCGACGCAGCGGCGCGTGGTTTCGCCGCGACCTGGCACTCTCAGCCGTGTTCGCGCTGTTGGTGGCGATGCTGTCCGCGGGATGGGGTCTGAGTTCGCAGTCGGCCGCACTCGCCACCAGCGCCAATCCCTGTGGGCCCCCTGTCACCAGCATCATCGCATGCGAGAACACCCAGCCCGGTGACCCGCCCTCGAACTGGCAGGAATCGGGCGACGGCGATTCCACCATCCAGGGGTTCGCCACCCAGATGAGCGTCAACGTCGGCGAGACCGAGTACTTCAAGATCGACACGCCGGCGTCGTCCTACCACATCAACATCCTGCGGATGGGCTGGTACGGAGGTGATGGTGCCCGCATCGTCGCCTCCAACGTGCTCCCTACCGCGACCCTGCCGCAGACACAGCCGAGCTGCCTGGTGAATTCGGAAGGCAAGAC
>JAKAXG010000163.1 GCA_021827225.1 Actinomycetes bacterium
GGACCGGACCTGCCGGATCAGGCGGTCGGCGATCTGCTCGGGGCTCCCGAGTTGGGACGCTGCCGCGGCGATGCCGTAGCGGCGAAGGGTGCCGAGCGCGACGGCAAGCTTGTCCCAGTCGGTGGCAGCACCGCGCCAGCACGACGGCGGTTCACCGACCGATTCCGGCGACCACCCGCACGCCCGCAGAAGTCCCCGGTCCCGCCCCTGTCGGGGGAGTACAAACAGACGGGCAGAGTCCATGTCATTTCCTCTCTCGATCATGACCCCGAGCGGGGTCTGCGTGCTTCCAGCACCGCCACTCCCCCCCCGGCCGACGCAGCCAGGAGGTGTCATGTTCCCGTGCGACCAGGTTGACCCAGCCCCCGTCGGCCAACTCGCCCAGCACCGCCTGGCGGGCGATCACCGCGTCGATGCGGTCGCGTGGGGCGGCGATCACCACCAGCAGGCGCATCGGCTCGTGGTAGGGACCATTCCCGCGGAACACCGCCTGGCGGGGCAGGCCCAGTTTCAGGTCCCCGCCGACTCCCTGGTAGACGCCGATACCGGCCACCACGTTGTGGGCCACTTTGTCACCGGCGCCGAGGATCTCCGGGTCCACGGTCGAGTGGTAGTACGCCGCCGAGATCCACTGGGCGACGACCATCGGTCCCGTCAGGATGGCTTCCAGGACGGATCCGTCGGGATCGCCGTCGGGCTCGTACGAGTGGAGGAACACCCGCCGTTCGAGGTCGATCCCGGCGGTGAGCCGGCGGGGACCGACTATGAAAGCGGCGCAGCGAGCCAGGCCCCACTCGGGCTGCACCTGGGCCCAGTCGACGGAGCGGGCGGCGACGTGACGCTCCGGGCGCCGCCTGGAGCGGTCGGACGAGCCCGGCAGCGACCGGGTGCGCTCGGCGGCCAGAGCGACTCCGGCCTCGACCAGGTCCGCCCGCAGAGCAGCCAGCCGGGCCCGTGCCTGGGAATCGAGACCGTCGGGCGGGAAGAGGGTCACCGTGTCATCGGTGGTATCGTGCTCGGCGGCCACGAACACCGTCTGTTGCGGAATGCGGATCCCTCTCTGGCGCAACCGGACCCGCACCTCCGGCCGGTTGAAGATGGCGGCGGCCAACCGGGCACTCGCCCCGCCTCTCGCCGCGCCGCACGCCCCACAGTCGAGTGCCGAGGCGTACGGGTTGTTCTCCGTCGTGCTGCCGTGCCCGCACAACACCACCAGCGGGGCGAAACCGCCTGTCAGGCCCATGCCGCGCAGGGCGGCTTCGGCGTAGGCGGCCTGGTCATCGTCGCTCGGCGCGCCAGGACCCTCCACCATCGGGAGGGGATCCACCTGCGGTTCCAGGTGTCGCCTGACCTGACGCCGGAGGTGGGCGAAGACGGTAGGGGCGGCGGTACGCAGCAGCGCCAGGGGACCGAGAGCGAACCCGCCGGCCTCCGCAAGCAGGTAGGGGGCGACGGCGCCCTTGCGGGCCCTGTCCGCGGCGCGCCGGGCGGCAGCCGACTGCCGCAGACCGGCGGCGGCCGTCCCGGCCCGGGTCCCGTCGGCTGCCCCCTCGCTGACCTCGAGCGATGGGCGCAGGAGCACCGGGCACAGGTCGAGGGGTTCGTCGCTGGCGAAGGGCCACAACCGGGCCGGCATCCCGAAGAACCCGGCGAAGCCGAGTGTGTCGTAGGCGCCCCGGGATTCCAGGTGGCGCCGCAGGCCCTCGGCCCGAACATCGATGCAGCAGACCACCTGGGCGGTGGGAACGACGCCGTCCCGGCGGGCGACCGGGCCGTGGAGAGCGGCCAGGAGCCGGTCGCGGTAGTGCCCCTCGTAGGCCGCCAGCCAGACGAGTCCCTGCTGTGCCGGGTCGAGTGCGGCGAAGCGCTCCCCCATCTGACCGCTGACGAGTCCCCCTGGCGTATCGGTCGGGCGCTGGGCGCTGTCCGGTCCCGCCCCGGCGCATGAGCCGGCCCGGACCGGGCGACCTCCGAGCCGGGTGAGGGCGGCCAGGTCGTAGACGAGGCGGACGGCCAGGTAGTCGAGCAGGTGGAGGGCCGGCCCGGGCCGGTCGGGTGCCGCCCACCAGGACCGCCACTTGGCGTGGGCGGCCCAGCCGGGCAGGCGGGCCAACTGCGCGGTGAGTTCCTGCACGGCGGCCTGCTCGTCGAGGCGGAGATGGTCCGCGACGGTGGTGATGACCGCATCGGGGGACGCGCCCATCTCGTGGAGGACGGCCCGCAGATGGAGCTTACGGCCGGTCGGGTCGTGGGCCACGGCCGCCCTCCAACTGGCGAGGAATCCGGGCTCCGCCGGGGAGAGCGGGATCTGGTCCCCGACGTAGGCCGCGCAGTACTTGGCCACTTCCCGGTCCACCTCCCGGGCCCGGGAACCGCCGGTCAGCTGGTCGTGACGCTCGAGAAGGGTCATGGGAGCGGCGGGCGGCCCCTCGTCGCCGCTCCCGGGTCCGCCCGGATCGGTCTGCGCGACGTGGTCTTCCAGGGCTTGTCCCAGATCGGCGAGGGTGATCCGCCCGGCCCGGAAGGCCTCGGCGAGCAGCCCCGCCGGAGGCAGCCCGGCGATGCCCAGCACCCTCCGGGCTTCGGCCAGGGCGGCGGAGAACGGTCGGTCCCTCAGATCCCACAGGGGATTGGCGGCCACGGCGGAGGTGAGCGGCCACAGCAGCGGGATCGGCCGGGCCGCCTGCTCCACCAGCGCCGTCACCCGGTCGGGTGTCACTGGCGTCGAGCTCACGCCGCCTCGACCTCCATGACCAGCGCCCGTGCCGGCTCAGCGAATACGGACCCGGGCCCGGACAGGCGGGGCTGTGAGCGGCCGTACCAGCCGAGCGGGGCCGCTCCGGCGTCGAGAAGGTGGGCCCGCACCGCCGGCGCCCAGCTGCTTCGTGCCGCTACCTGCGAGGCCACCGCGGCACCAGCCACGATGCCCGCCAGCCACCACTGGCCGAGGGTGCTACCCGCGGTGGCGACGCCGCTGGCCAGGAAATGCGCCAGGACGTCCACCAGCGCCCCGTAGACCCCACCCGCCAGCAGCAGCATGACGATCCACTTGCGCCGGCCGGTCCACGGTCCGTCGGGTAGAGCCGCCCAGAAGGCGGCGCCCAGAGGGGCGGCGGTGAGCACGGCCAGGATCGACAGGACCGGGCCGTCACCTGCCATCAGCCCGGGGAGGGTGACCGCGGCGGCCACCAGGCCCGCCACAGCCGCCCCGGAGAGGCGCCTCCCCCCTCCGGGGAGCGCCGGCCGGCCCCGCCGGGGCACCGCCGAGCCGGAGGAGAAGAACAACGACGCCTTGTAGAGGCCGTGCCCGACGAGATGGATGACCGCGGCGGCGTAGAGCCCCACCGCGCACTCGGCCAGCATGAAGCCCATCTGGGCCATCGTGGAATAAGCCAGCTGCCCCTTGACGTCGGACTGCCGGCTGGTCACGGCGCCGGCCCAGACCGCCGTGGAGCCGGCGACGACGAGCAGGGCGGCCATCGCCGGCCGCCAGGTGACCAGGGGGCCGAGGCGTACGAGCAGGACTCCCCCACCATTGATCACGCCGGCGTGCAGAACCGCGCACGTCGGCGTGGGAGCGGAGACCGTCGACGGAAGCCAGCGACGGAAGGGCCACTGTCCGCACCGGGCCAGAGCGGCGGCCACCACCAGCACCGCGACCACACCCCGCCACGCCCCCAGCCGGCCGGAGACGACGATCAGGTAGTGGGGCGACCCGAGGCGCACGTCGCCGGCTCGCCACCAGATCACCGCCGCCGCCGCGACCAGACAGCCGTCCCCCACCGCCATGGCCCCCCGGGCGGCGCGGACCGCGACGGCCACCCCGGGAAGATCGGGCCGGCAGTTCATCGCCGCGCTGAACGCGACCCCGGCGGCCACCCATCCCAGCACCAGCCCGGTCAGGTATTCCGATCCGGCGACCAGGGCCATGGCGGCCACCAGCACCCCCGCCCAGACGGTGAACCGGTCCGACCGGGGGCTCCCCTGCAGGTAACGGGCGGAGTAGCTCTGCACCAGCGCACCCACCCCGGCCACCAGCAGCAGCAACAGCGCCGACACGGGTGTGGCCACCATGCCCAGGCCGTGGCCCCCCGAAATGGCCGCAGGACCGTGGGCCGCCACCAGGACGGCGACCATCAGGGCGGAGGCGGCGCCCACCCAGGACAGCGCCACGCGCACGGTGCTGCTGCGCAAGAGCTGTCCCCCCGTGACCCCCACCAGCGGCAACGTGACCACCGCCACCAGCCCCACCCGTTGCATCGACGTCCACACCACCGGCTGCCTCCCGAGCTTGAATACGCGAATAGTATTTCGTGAGTTCTACAACACAGCCCGGGACGATTGCAAGGCCTGATTCACGGTTTGGGCTTCGTGAAGCCTGCTACCCTCGTCGGGTGGCCAGTACGGGTCAGAGTGGGCAGGTGCCCCGGTCGGGGGAGAGCGGCAAGCCGACCTGGACCTTCCTCACCAACCACGGCCACGTGCTCGTCTGTATCGCCAAGGATCCCGGCATCCGGGGCCGCGACATCGCAGAGCGGGTCGGGATCACCGAACGGGCCGCCCAGGCGATCGTCGCCGACCTGGTGGCCGCCGGTTACGTGCATCGCAGCCGGGTGGGCCGGCGCAACCACTACGAGATCAATCCGGACCTACCCGTGAGGCACCCGGTCGAGCAGCCCCACCGGATCGGCGACCTGCTGGCGGCAGTGGCCGGGTACCGGGCGGGTGCCAAGAAGCCCAGAGCGTCCTGACCCGACCTCACACCGGAATCGGCCGGGCATCGCGTCCGGCGCCGCGCGTCATCTAGCGTTGACCGGCATGCGGGAGCAGGAGCGGGACGAACGGCCCTGGGGACGCTACGTCGTGTTGGACGACGAGGCGGGCCACAAGGTGAAGCGGATCACGGTGCTGGCCGGACAGCGGCTCAGCTATCAGCGCCACGAACGCCGCTCGGAGCACTGGTTCGTCGTGGCCGGGGAGGGGACGGTATCGCTGGACGGCGGGCAGCAGCCGGTGCACGCCGGCGTCGCCGTCGAGGTCCCCGCCGGCACCGCTCATCGGATCCACAACACCGGCGCTGACGATCTGGTCTTCATCGAGGTGCAGCACGGCGACTACTTCGGCGAGGACGACATCGTCCGCCTCGACGACGACTACGGACGAACGGGCTGACCGGTCCGTCGTGACGTTGTCCTCTGGTCGTACTCGTAGGGAGCGCGTGACAACTGGGTCTGCGAGTCGTGCGATTGGAAGGCAGGCCCACGATGGACGGAAATCCAGATCTGCTGGACGGCCCGGATCCTGAGGACGACGGAACGGATCTGCTCGGCAGAGAAGACTCACCAGGTGACGAGCTCGGCGGACCGGACCCCGACGGGCAGAGGGCCGATCTGCTGAGCGGAGGCGGGTCGGCAGGTGACGAGCTCGGCGGTGCGGACCCCGGCGGCACGGAGGCCGACCTGCTGGGGGCCCGGCCGAGGGGAGGGTGACGGCCCGGGGGCGGACCTGGGTCCATCGGCCCTGTTCGGTCGGTCGGGACCCGGGGAGGATCGCCGCTGAGGTCCGATGTTCCTCTTCTCCATCCTCGTAGCGCTGGGCGCGGCGCTGAGTTTCGCACTGGCCGCCGTGTTCCAGCAGGAGGCGGCCCGCTCCGCCGACCCCGGGGCGTCACTGAGCCCCCGGTTACTCCTCATCCTGCTGCACCGGCCGAAGTGGCTGGCCGGGGTCGGACTGCTGCTGTGCGGCTACGGTCTGCAGGCGCTGGCCCTGTCAGCGGGACCGGTGGCCGTGGTGCAGCCGGTGGTGGCGACCGAACTGGCCTTCGCCATCCCCCTCGGCATCTGGCGCGGCCGCAGACGCGCCGCCCGGCGGGAGTGGAGCGGGATCGTCGCCGTCCTGGTCGGGGTGTCCCTCCTGCTCGCGGTGGCCTCACCCGTCAGCGGCTCCGCCCAGCCCAGCCGCCTGGACTGGATTCTCTGCCTGGTGCCGGTCGGCACGGTGATCGCCGTTCTGCTCATGGTCTCGGTGAGGGTGAGAGGCCCCCGCCGGGCCGTGCTGCTCGGAGCTGCCGCCGGACTGGCCTTCGCCCTCCTGGCCGTCCTGACCAAGGCGGTCACCCAGAACCTCAGCCAGGGTGTCGGGTCGACCTTCACCAGCTGGCAGGTGTATCTGCTGGTCGGTCTGGGCATCGCCGCTCTGGTCATCTCCCAGAGCGCCTACCAGGCCGGCCCGCTGGCGCTGTCCATGCCGGCCATCGCCCTGATCGAGCCGACCGTCGCTGTCATCATCGGTGACACCGCGCTCCACGAGCAGGCCAACCTCAGCGGCGGGGCGCTGGCCGTGGAGGTCATCGCTGCGGCGGTGGCGGCCGCCGGGCTGCTGGCCCTGGCGACGTCCCCGACGGTGCTGGCCATCTACGAGCAGGGCAGCCACGCGGCGGGAAGGACCGCAGGCCCAGCAACGCCGACGAGCCATCAGGCGGACGCCGACCGGGCGCTGCCGACGTGATCCCTGAGCCTCCGACGCGGCCGGGCTGGTGCTCCCGCGACCCCAAAGCCTGGAGCGGATCGGTCAGCCGGTCTGCGTGGTCCAGGCCGGTCGGTCACCGCGCACCGGGTCGGTGCTGTGCCCCGGCCACCAGGCGGGCTCGCCGATGAGGGCGGTGAGGGCGGGGGTGAGGAACAGCGCCATCACGAAGGCGGCGATGGCTATCCCGAGGGCGATGGCGAAGCCCATCTGGGAGAGGGTGCCCCCGCCGGCCAGGATGAGGGAGGCGAACGTCCCTGCCAGGATCAGCCCGGCGGAGGCCACGGTGGGGCCGGCGTGGCGGACGGCCATGGCGGCGGCGTCCCGGGGGGTCCGCCCTTCGGCGGACTCCTCCCGCAGGCGCGCCACCATCAAGATGTTGTAGTCGGTGCCCAGCGCCACCACGAACAGGTACATGATCAGCGGCAGGATGAACGTCAGGCCGGCGTCCCCGTTGAGGTCCTGGAAGACCCCCACGGTTGCGCCCAAAGTGGCGGCGAAGCCCAGGCCGACCGACACCATGAGATACCACGGGGCCACCGCGCTGCGAAGCAGCAGGCCCAGGATGACGAGGATGAGCACGGCGGCCACCGGGAACACGACCGAGTAGTCGCGGTTCATGGCCTTGTGCAGGTCCACGAACACCGCGGTCACCCCGCCGATGAGCGGCCGGGTGCCGGCCGGGGCGGTGTCGACGGCCGCCTGCAACGGCCCGGCCACGACGGCCACGGCGGTGTCCGACCGGCCGGGGGACGACAGCAACACCTGGTACTCGGCGACGGTGCCACCGGGGGCGACCCGGGCGGCGGCCACCTGCGAGACGCCGGGCACGGCGGCCAGCCGGCTCCGGTAGGAGGCCAGCTCGGCCGTCGGCAGGCGGGCACCAGTGGTCGACTCCAGGTACACGCCGGTCGGGTCGGTGATGCCGGCCGGGAGTCCTTTGAGCAGCTGCTTGCTCCACACCGCCGACTGGGTGGTGGCGGTGGAGCCGTTCTGGAGGTCGAAGGTGGGGTGGAACCCGAGGGCCACGACCGCCAGCACGATCATGACGCCGCCGGTCACCGCGGCGAAACGGCCGGGGTGGCGCCCCAGCGACCGGCCGATGGCGGCGAAGCGGGCCCCCGACGGCTCCGCCTGCCACGCCCTGGAAGGCCAGAACACCCGCGTGCCCAGCAGGGTGACGATGGCCGGGACGAGGGTGAGGCCGGCCACCAGGGTGGTGGCCACGGCGATGGCCAGGGCCGGACCGAGCGAACGGAACAGCCCCAACGACGAGAGGGTCAGGGCCAGAAAGGCGATGATCACCGCTCCGGCGGCGGTGGCCACCGCCGGCCCGACCCGGGTGATGGCGCTGACCATGGCCTGCCTGGGGTCGTCGCCGGCCCGGAGCTGCTCCCGGAACCGGAACAGGAGAAACAGGATGTAGTCGGTGCCGACCCCGAAGAGAACCACGATCAGCATCGAGCTGACGGTGCTGTCGATGTTCAGCCCGAACGCCTGGCTGATCGATGCGATCAGCCCGGTCGCGACCTGGGAAACGGCGGCGATGACCAGCACGGGCAGGAAGGCGATGATGGGGCTGCGGAAGATGATCCCGAGCAGCAGCAGGATCAGTCCCACGGTGGCGCCTCCGACGATGGCGTTGGCTTTGGAACCGGCGGCCTGCTGATCCACGAACTGGGCGGCGGTGCCGGTGACGCCGGCCCGCAGATCGCTGCCCGAGACGGCACCGGACACGTCGGCCCGGAGGGTCTTGACCG
>JAKAXG010000164.1 GCA_021827225.1 Actinomycetes bacterium
GATGTCCGGCCCGGTGCGGACCGGGGACCCGGCGCCGGAGGGAGGTGGGCAGGTCAGGCATGGGCGTAGTCCACGTTCGGCAGGCTTATCTCGAGGGCGATCTCGGACTGCGAGGACGCCACCGGCCGCGACGGGTCCACGGTGGTCAGGTTCACCCTGACGCTGTCGATCCGGGCGAACAGGCTGCTGTCGAGCGACGGCGGGGAGGTGGCGGTGTCCAGCGACTCGCAGGTGCCGGTCGAGGAGGAGAAGTAGGAGTAGTACTCGAACAGGCCCGGCGCGGCGGAGGAGCAGTCGGTGCTCGGGTCGGGTGCCGGCACGACCAGGCCGGTCCCGATGGTGACCTGCTCGGGGCTCGCGGTGTAGGTGGGGGTCCCGGCGACGAGGGTCGGCTGGACGATGTCCTCCACCAGGGTGGTGGAACAACCGGGGCAGGCGCTCAGCGGGTGGACGTCGATCCGGGTGGGCCCGTCGGGGTTTCCGAGGGCCGAGTAGAACTCGAGCTGGTCGGCGGTGGCCACCACGAAGGGCGAGGTCATCCCCGACGGGACGGCGGCGGCGTGGACCTGCCGGCTGAGGGTGTAGGTCATCAGCTGGGCCTGGCTGTTGGCGGCGTGGCGGCTGCTGATCGTCACCTGGTCCCCCTGGAGAGACACCAGCACGCTGAACACGATCGACATCACGATGGACAGGATCGCCAGGCTCACCATGGTCTCGACCAGCGACATCCCGGCCTGGCCGGTGAGCTCGGGTCGGGGCATCCCCGGCGTCGTCGGCCGGGTCATGACACCGGTACCGGCACGGAACCGCCCTTGGCGAAGCTGTATATCTCGGTGGTCCCGTTGCTGTCGTAGACACCGTCGGGCCTCACCCACACGTCCATCGACCCGTGCTCGGTGGTGCCGCCCACCACCACCGACACGCTGATGGCCAGCTGCCCGAGCCCGACGCCGGTCGAGCTGACCCCGGCGCTCACCGGCGTCAGGGTGTATGTGGGGGCTCCGTTCGGGCAGCTCACGCCGCTCGTGCCGCCCTCGAGGGCGGTGGGCGGGCTGCCCGACGGGCTGGCAGCCGTGGCGAGGGGGGCCCCGGCGGTGTCGACCACCCGGATGTTCAGCGGGTACAGCGGGACGTTGGCCGATACCGCCCCGCCCACCGGCACCACCACGCCGGTAGCCAGGCCGGGATAGGTGGCCGGGTCGTAGAAGGCGTTGCCGCTGGTGTCCAAGCCGTTGGGGTCGGCGTCGGTGCAGCCCCCGGCGAAGATGTCGTAGGTGTCGGGGTAGATCGGGTCGAGGGAACCGGTGTCCGCCATCTGGGGACCGGAGGGGAACATGTTGTCGGTCAGGCCCTGGCTGGGGTTGCCCAGCGACACCGGCATCCCGCCCGCGGGCGGCGGGGAGGTGGGGCTGTAGGTCCAGAAGACGGTCCCGCCGGTGTCGAAGTTGAGCGAGACGGTCGCGACCTGCCCGGCCCCGACGGTGGCCTCCTGCACCGACGGGGAGACCTCCTTCGAGTCCACCCCACCGGTGCTCGAAACGGTGATCCTGTACTGGTTTCCCGAGCTCGGCACCGGCAGCTGGGCGAAGAAGGCGCAGCCGTCGGAGCCGGTGACGATGCTGTAGGTGTCCGACGGCACGGAGACGTTCGTGGCGGTCACGGTGGCGCCGGAGTAGCCCTGACCAGCCGTGGATGACGTCAGGCGCACCGCCAGGGACCCGTCCTGCTGGCTGAAGGTGCCGCTCGGCGGGGCGATCAGCGTCGACGAGGAGACCGACTCCCCCGAGCCCCAGGCCGCGCTGACCGTCGCCCGCAGGATCAGCGAGGAGTTGGTGGCGCTGTTGCAGATGGAGCTGGTGACCCCCCGCGCCACCCACTCGGTGGTCCGGGTGAGGTGGAAGGTCACCCCCTGGACCGACTGGGAGGGCAGGGTCTGGGTGGTGACCGGGATGCTGTCGAAGCCGGCCGAGGTCAGAGAGACCCGCCGGAGGTTCCCCAGCACCCCGGCCACGACGGAGCTGGCCACGACCCTCTCCTGGGCGTCCCTCGAGAGGGTCAGCCCCTGCAGGATCGAGTAGAGCGTCATCGACATGACGACGCCGAGGATGGCCAGGGAGACCATCAGCTCGATCAGGCTGAAGCCACCCTCCGCGCAGGAGCAGGCTGAACATGGGTGCGCTGCCCCGGCGCGGGTCCCATGACCGAACATGGCCACGCATCCCTGTCGGGAAAGGGCGGAGAGTTTCTGAAGAACAGGAAAAATAAGAAAACTGTTATTCAGATCATCTGTGACGGGCTAGGGCGCCCGCCCGGTACAGCCCGGAGGCCGGAGGCTCAGAAGGGGCCGCCGCCTCCCCAGCCCCCGCCGCCCCAACCGCCCCCACCGAAACCACCGCCGCCGAAGCCGCCTCCGCCGCCGAGGATCTGGTCGATGATCTCCCCGCCCAGGATCCCGCCCAGGATGCCGCCGGCCACCCCGGAGAACGAACCGCGGGGGCGCTGGGCGATCTGGGGATAGGAGCGGACCATGGTCTCGAGGAACGACTTGGGGCCGCCCTCCTCCGGCGGGGTCTCCCGCTCCCGCTTGGGAGCGTCGGCCAGGGCCGGCATGGCGATCACCTGGCCGAGGTAGAAGTACACCTCGGCGCCGTGCTTGAGGGCGGTCTCGATGGCCTCGTGCACCTGGGCGGGGGGAGGCCCGGACGCCGATCCCCACATGTTGTTGGCGTAGTCGCCGGCCGAGGCGGCCTCGGCCAGTCCCTCGGCCACGATCTGCCGGGCGTGGTCCTGGCCGGCACCGGGATCGAAGCCGACGACGGTGCTCTCGGTGTACTCGCGCAGGCGGCCCACCGCCTGGCGCAGGGCCAGCAGGTGGGCCTGCGGGCAGGGCTCCACCTCGACCCACTCGGGCAGGACCTCGGGCAGGGGCGTGTCGATCCGGTAGGCGGGATTGGCCCTCGCCGCGCTGGCCCTACCCATCCACTGCTGCACCGGCTCGTAGAACTCGTGGACCTGGGCGGAGGTCACCTTCGGCACGTAGTGCGCCGTCGCCGGGTCGAGGGCGGCGTCCGCGTCGAGCATCTCGTCGCCGAGCACCTGCAGGGCGAAGGCGACCCACCCGGCCAGCAGGGCGGCCTGGGCCCCGGAACCGGACGTGTCGCCCGCCCGCAGCTCGTCGAGGGTCAGCACGTAGTCGTAGACCCCGCGCCCCGCCGCCCGGTACGGATCGAGCGAGTCACGCGAGACCTCGCCGTGAGCCTTGAGCCGCTCTCGCCAATTACCCATGTCTTCTCCAGTGCCGGAGCCGGACGCCCGGGCGGTCCGGACCTCGGCGCCAGGCTACGTCAGCTGGCAGCCGGCGTGCCCGCGTCCGCCCCCGCCACGGCGGGAGCCGGGCCGAGGGCGGCGGGCCGGGCGGTGCCGGAGTCGAGCTCGGCCAGGATGGCGTCGGCCTCGCTCATCAACTCGGCGTGGTGGGCGTGCATCTCCGCCACCTCGGGGCTGCCGCTCGACAGCTCCGCCGAAGCCTGGGCCTCGGCGAACTGGCCGGCCACCTTCTGCTTGATCTCGTCGAGGGACGGGACGTCGTTGGTGCGGGTCAGGTCGCTCACCTGCTGGAGGCTGGCGGCCATCTCCTTCTGCATGTTGGCCTGGTCGATCTGGGCCAGGATGGTGCCCTTCTCGTTGAGCTTCTCCTGGAGCTGGTCCGCAGATTCCTGGACCGCCTGGCGGGCGGCGGACGCCGCCTGCTCCAGCTGGGGGATCTGGGCGCTCAGGCTCTGGATCTGCTCGCGGAGGCCGGCTATGCGGGTGGCGAAGGTGCGGGCCGCGTCGAGGTTGCCCTGCTGCTTGGCCGCCATGGCCGACTTGGTGTACTTGGCCTCCTGGTCGGACAGGTCGGCCAGGCGCATCTTGGCCATCTTCTCCTGGGCGATCACGTGGCTGGCGGCCGCCTCGAGGTCGTGGTGGTGCTCCTGCAGGGCGGCGATGGCCTGCTCGACCTGCACCTTGGGGTCGGCGTGGGCGTCGAACTCGGCCTCCGCTTTCGCCTGGGCGTAGCTGTTGGCCCGGGAGAAGATCTTCGTCCAGCTCATGGTTCGCACCCTCCAGGAAATAGGTCCCCGAGCCGAGCGTAGCCCAGCCTCGGTTGGGGCGACCTTGCGCGCAAGTCCCAGCCCGGGCGTGCCGATTGACAACAGGCTAGGCCCCTACCGAGCAGGAAGGCGGACGGTACATTCCGGGTAAAGGATGGTGAGTAGGACGCGGGATAGTTCCATCGGCGGCGAGTTGGTGGCGGCACAGCGGGAGGCGGCGCGCCGTCAGAGCTTCATCGACGCTCTGCTCGAGGCCATTGATGTGGGGATCGTGTCCTGTGACGCCGACGGGGTGTTCGTGGTGGGCAACCGGGCGGAGCGGGCGATCTTCGGTCTCGGCGCTGATATCGGCGGCAAACCGATGGACTACCTCGACCCACGGATCGACGTCTACGACCGCGACGGCACGCGTCTCGACGTTGACCGCTACCCGCTGATGCGTGCGCTGCGGGGAGAGGACGTGTCGAACCTGGAGGTCCTCGCCGGCCCCGCCGGGGGTCCGTACCGGGAGCTTCAGGTGCGGGCCAGGCAGATCATCACCGAAGACGGGGAGGTCATCGGGGCGGTCGCTGCGCTGGCGGATGTCACATCCGAGCGCACCGCGACCAGGGAGCTGGCGAACGAGCACCGCCGGCTGGTGGAGGCGCAGCGGCTGGGCCAGATCGGCAGTTTCGAGTACGACTTCCACACGGGTGGGTGGACCTTCTCCGAGCATCTGGGTGTCCTGTGGGGGATCTCACCCGACACCGTGGATCCAGGAGCACTCGCTGGGCTGATCCACGAGGACGACCGGGCCGGGGCCTTTGGGATGTGGGAAGAAGCTCGGCGTCAGGGAGGGGCTCACAGCGCCGAGATCCGGGTACGACGCGCCTACGACGGCCGGGAACGGCTGCTGCGGGTCAACCTCGAGGTCGACCTCGATCCGCGAGGGACCCCAAGACAGGCACGGGGCACCCATCTCGACATCACCGATGTGGCCTCGGCAGAGGCCGAGGCCCGGCAGGCAAACGCGTTCCTGCACGCCGTGCTCGCCGCGTCGCCCGACCTCACCTTCGTGTCGGACGCGGCGACGGGCCAGGTGATCTACGGATCGCCGACCCAGGAGGTTCTGGGCCTCGGCAGCGCAGATCTGGAGTCCATGGGCCTCGAGGGGTTCATGGCCCGCCTGCACCCCGACGACCGACCCCGCGTACGCCAGGCCATGGCCGAAGCGGGAAGTCTGCCATCGGGTCAGGTCATCACGGTTCAATACCGCAGCCGTCACCGCGACGGCTCCGAACGGTGGGTCAGCCATCGCATCACCCCGTTCCGCGCGGACAAGCACGCTCGGGCGGCCGAGTTCCTCTCCGTGTTGCGCGACGTGACCGAACTCGTCGACGTCCAGCAGCGCCTCGTTCACGCCGCGCATCACGACCACCTCACCGGGCTGCCCAACCGGGCCGCTCTCATCGAGCAGCTCGACGACGCCCTCGCCTCCGGCATGGCCACCGGTGACGAGATCGCGGTGCTGTTCTGCGACCTCGACGGTTTCAAGGCCGTGAACGACACCGGGGGTCACTCGGCGGGCGACGCGGTGCTGGTCGAATGCGCCCAACGGCTCATCGGAGCGGTGCGCGACACGGACCTCGTAGCCAGGGTCGGCGGCGACGAGTTCGTGATCCTGGTGCGTCCCTGGAGTCGTGTTGCGCCCGACGGACCGCGAGAATCGGGCGAATCGGTTCGGACCGTCGCAGTCGGGATCGCCCGGCGGGCTTCCGAGCAGCTGAACCGGCCCATCACCGTCGCCGGCGACCGCTTCAGCGTGACCGCCAGCATCGGCATCACCTACGCCGGTGGCTCTGGTTCCGGCAGTGGTAGCCCTCCCAGCGCAGACTCGGTCCTGCGAAGCGCCGACTCGGCAATGTACACAGCCAAGAGCAGAGGCCAGGGCAGCTACTTCATCGTCCCGGCCGACCAGGTGGCCGCCGAAACCTGCCAGCCTTGACCGACCGATCCCGGCAGGGCTTCCCGGTGGGCGAGGGGGGACTTGAACCCCCACATCCTTTCGGACACAGGAACCTGAATCCTGCGCGTCTGCCAATTCCGCCACTCGCCCGAGTGGACTGCCGAGCATATACGACGCGGGCGAGGCGGCAAGACGGAAACGGGGTAGAGATGTGCCGTGCCGACTGATCCGTGTCATGTAGGGGTACTCTCTGGATGACCATGGGACTACAACAATTCGAGCGTCGTCTGGAGAGGATGGTTGAGGGTGTGTTCGCCCGCGCCTTCCGGGGCGGCCTCCAGCCCGTGGAGATCGGCCGGCGCCTGACCAGGGAGATGGACCTGCGCCGGACCGTCGCCCCCCGGGGAACCCTGGCCCCTAACGATTTCATAGTGGTCCTGTCCCCCTCCGACCGGGCCCGGTTCGCCTCCATCGAGGACGAACTGGTGGACGAGTTGGTAGCGGTGGCCCGCGACCACGCGGAGATAGAGCGCTACAGCTTCCTCGGCCCGGTGACGGTGGTCATGGAGAGTGACGACCAGCTGAGCCCGGGGATGGTGCTGGTCTCCGGCGAGATCGCCCGCCACGAGGAGGAGGTACGCCCCCACCTCCGGCTGCCGGACGGCTCGGTCCTCGATCTGGGCCGCTCCCCCGTGACGATGGGCCGCCTGCCGGAGTGCACGGTGGTGCTGGGCGACCCGAACGTGAGCCGGACCCACGCCGAGATACGTCCGGTCCCCGGCTCGGGGGGCCTCGAGTACGAGGTGTCCGACCTGGGCAGCACCAACGGCACCAAGGTGAACGGGATGCCCCTGAGCGGCCCCCGCATACTCCGACCCGGCGACCAGATCACCATGGGCGCCACCACCATCGCCTTCGAGCGCAGCTAAGAGGTCAGCCTCGGCCCGTGCCGGACCCGGTTCTCACCCTGCTCAAGTACGTCTTCCTGGCGATCCTGTACCTGTTCTTCATGCGCGTCCTGCGGGCGGTCTGGGTCGAGCTCCGGGAGCCCAAGCCGGCGCCGGTGGCGGCTGTCGCCGATGAGGCCCCGGGAGCCGAGCCGTCCCCCACCGGGCAAGTCGGGCCGGAGAAGCTGGTGGTGGTGGCTCCTCCGGAAAAAAAGGGGACGGAGTTCGCCCTGCCCGCCGAGGTGACGGTGGGACGGGCCGGCGGCTGTGCGGTTCTCCTACCCGATGACACGTTCGTCTCCCAACTCCACGCCCGCCTGTTCCGCCGGGACGGGAGCCTGTTCCTGGAGGACCTGGGCTCCACCAACGGCACCTTCCTGAACGGGCGGAAGGTGACCGCACCGGTCCCGATACGCAAAGGTGACAAGGTGCAGTTCGGGCGCACCACCGTGGAAGTCAGGAAGTGATCCGCTTGAGGGCCGGATCAGCCACCGATGTGGGGCTGGTCCGCAGCAACAACCAGGACAGCCTCCTGGTCGCCGACCCTCTCTACGCCGTCGCCGACGGGATGGGCGGGGCCGCCGCCGGCGAGGTGGCGTCGTCGCTGGCCATCGAGGCCCTGAACAACGGGTTCAGCCGGTCGGCTCCCCCCACCGCCGACGGCCTGATCACCGCCGCCCAGACGGCCAACCGGGCGGTGTGGGACGAGGCCGAGGCCCACCCTGAGATGCGCGGCATGGGCACCACCCTGGTGGCCCTGGCCCTGGTGGACGGCCCCCAGCTGGCGATCGTCAACATCGGCGACTCCCGGCTGTACAACTTCCACGACGGGGAGCTGCGCCAGATCACCTACGACCACAACCTGGTGGCCGAGATGGTGGCCGAGGGCCGCATCTCCAAGGAGGAGGCCGAGGTCCACCCCCGGCGCAACATCATGACCAGGGCCCTGGGGGTCGAGCCCGAGGTGCCCGTCGACCTGTTCGTCGAGGAACCGGTGGCCGGAGACCGCTACCTGCTCTGCAGCGACGGCCTGCCGCGCGAGATCAGCGACGACCACATCGCCGCCCTGCTGCGCCGGCTGGCCGACCCCCAGGAAGCAGCCAAGGAGCTGGTCGACGAGGCCAAGAGGAGGGGCGGCAACGACAACATCACCGTCGTCGTGGTCGACGTGGTGGAATCCGACGGCCCGGCGGCGGTCATCGGCGGTGCCGTGGAGGACGCCACGACGGCGGTGCCGGTGGCGGCCGCCGGCGCCGA
>JAKAXG010000165.1 GCA_021827225.1 Actinomycetes bacterium
TCCTGATCCTGGGGGCGGTGGCCACCACCGCGGCGGCCATGAGCCTGGGCCTGGCCCGCAGGCTGTTCACCCCCGACCACCGGCTGGTCCGCCTGGAGCGCCGGGCCGCCTGACCGCCTGACCGCCGCCCCGTCCCGCCCTGTCGCGTCCCGGGCGGGACCTTCGGCCCTTGGGTCGGCCGGCCGGCCACGGGAGGATGATCGCCGTGGGTACCAACGCGGCGGCCGCCTCCGAGGCGGTGGGGGCCGCTACCCGAACTCCAGCGCCGCTGCTCAGCTGCCAGGGCCTGGTCAAGGCGTTCGGGTCGCGCCCGGCGGTCGACGGGATCAGCTTCGCCGTGGCCCCCGGCGAGGTGTACGGCCTGCTCGGGCCGAACGGGGCCGGCAAGACCACCACCATCAAGATGGTCTGCGGGCTGCTCGACCCCGACGCCGGGACGGTGTCCATCGAGGGCCGCCCGGTCGGCGGCGACCTGGCCGTCAAGGGCCGGGTCGGCTACGTGCCCCAGGAGATCGCCCTCTACCCCGACCTGACCGCCCGGGAGAACCTGTCGTTCCTGGGGCGCCTCTACCGGCTGAGAGGATCGGGGCTGGCCCGGCGGGTGGATCAGGCACTGCAGCTGACAGATCTGGTGGAGCGGGGGGACGACCGGGTCGACTCTTTTTCCGGGGGGATGAAGCGGCGGCTGAACATCGCCGCCGGGCTCATCCACCAGCCGGCCCTGCTGGTGCTCGACGAGCCCACCGTCGGCGTGGACCCCCAGAGCCGCCACTCGATCCTCGAACGGGTCAAGGAGTTCGCCCGCTCCGGGATGAGCATCCTCTACACCACCCACTACATGGAGGAGGCGGAGAGGGTGTGCGACCGGGTCGGCATCATCGACCGGGGCCGGCTGATCGCCGAGGGCACCAGCCGGGAGCTGGTGTCCCAGCTGGGGGAGAGGGACCGCATCGACCTGGTGGCCGCCGGGAACGCCGACCGGCTGGCCGCCGCCTGCCGGGCGGTGGCCGGGGTGGAGGACGCGGCGGCGGCCGACGACCGGGTGCACCTGGTGGCCACCGACGGCAGGCGGGTGCTGCCGTCGGTGCTGGAGGCGGCGGAGGCCGCCGGGGTGGCGGTCAACAGCGTGGAGGTGGCCGAGGCCGACCTGGAAGCGGTGTTCCTCCACCTCACCGGCACCGCCCTGCGGGAGTGACCCGGTGCCGCCCTATCTGGTCATAGCCGCCAAGGACCTGCGCCAGCGGCTGCGGGACCGCTCCGCCGTGGTGGTCGGCCTGGTCGCCCCGCTGGTCATCGCCGCGGTCATGAGCCTGGCCTTCGCCGGGGCGGAGAACTTCCACTACCGCCTGGGCCTGGTCGACGCCGACCGCGGCCCCCTGGGTGCCGCCATCACCCGCACCCTCACGTCCCCCGGCCTGCGCTCGGTGCTCACCGTCCGGGCCGAACCGAGCGCCGACGCCGCCGGGTCGGCCATCCGCAAGCGGTCCATCCAGGCCGCGCTGGTGGTCCCGGCCGGCTTCTCCGCCGCCGCCACCGGCGCCCACCCCCTGGACCTGCAGGTGCTGACCAGCGTCAACAACGCCCTGGCCGGCAGCATCACCTCCTCCATCGCCTCGTCGTTCGTGGCCCAGCTGAACGCCGACCGCCTGTCGGTGGCCACCGCGGTGGCCGCCGGGGCGCCCGCCTCCGGGCTGGCCGCCGCCGCGTCCGCGCTGTCCATCCCGGAGCGCCTCGTCGACCGGCCGCTCGGCGCCCAGCCCATCAAGGCCGTCAGCTACTACAGCCCGGCCATGGCCATCTTCTTCCTGCTGTTCCTCATCAGCTTCAGCTCCCGCAGCTTCTTCGTGGACCGCGCCCAGGGGATGATCGAGCGGATGCGGGCGGCGCCGGTCCGGCCGCTCGACATCCTGGCCGGCAAGGCCATCTCGGTGTTCGTGTTCGGGGTGGCCAGCATGGCCATCGTGGCCGGCGTGACCACCGCCGCCTTCGGCGCCTACTGGGGCAGCCCCCTGGCGGTGGCCGCGGTGTGCACCGCCATGATCGTGGCCGTGGTGTGCCTGACCGCGCTGGTCATCGCCCTGGCCCGCACCCAGCGCCAGGCCGAGGGCATCTCCTCGGCGGTGGTGTTCGCCCTGGCCCTCCTCGGCGGCAACTTCGTCTTCGTCTCGGCGTCGCCCGACATCATGCGGCGGCTGTCGCTTCTCACCCCCAACGGCTGGGCGCTGCGGGCCTTCACCGACCTGTCCACCACCGGGGGCGGGGTGGGGGCGGTGGTGGTGCCGGTGCTGGCCATCCTGGGGTTCAGCGCGGTGGTCGGCACGGCCGCTGCCCTGCTCGGTCGGCGGGCGGTGGCGGCGTGACCGTCATGGCCATAGCCGGCACGGCGCTCCGCCGGATCGGGCGCGACCGCACCGCCCTGTTCTTCATGGTGGTGCTGCCGGTCCTGGTGATCCTCATCATCGGCGCCACCGTGCGGGGGTTCTCCACCGTCCGGGTCGGGCTGGTGGACCTGGGCTCGGGCCGGTCCGGCTCGGCGCTGGCCGCCGCCCTGTCGTCGGCGCCGGAGCTGCGGATGCGCCACTACGGGTCGGTGGCGGTGGCCAAGAAGGCGGTGGCCCGGGGGGAGGTCAGCACCGCCGTCATCCTCCCGGCCGGCATGGACGCCCAGCTGCGGGCCGGCCGGGCGGTGGACGTGGAGATCCTGGCCGAGCCGGCCAACAGCAACCAGCAGGCGGCCGCCGCGGCCGTCGCCTCGGTCGTCGGCGCCCAGGGCGCCGTGGTCCAGGCCGCCCAGTTCGCCACCGGCCTCGGCCACGGCGGTTTCGACCAGAACCTGGCCCTGGCCGGCCGGCTGCGACCGCAGGTCGTGCAGGTCCGAGCGGCGACGCGGCAGGTTGAATCCCGGTCCGACACCCTCCCCGAGGGCTTCAGCTACTCGGCCCCCACCATGCTGGTGACCTTCGTGTTCATCAACGCCCTGGCCGGCGGCGCCTCCATCATCGAGACCCGCCGCCTCGGCATGTACGAGCGGATGGAGGCGGCCCCGGTCAAGACGTCGATGATCATCGCCGGGGAGGCGCTGGGCTACCTGGCCATCGCCGTGGTGCAGTCCGCCATCATCGTGGCCATCGGGGCGGCGGTGTTCGGGGTGTCGTGGGGGAGCTGGCCGGCGGCGGTGGCCCTGGTGGTCGTGTGGGCCCTGGTCGGGGCCGGGGCGGGGATGCTCTCGGGCACCCTGTTCCGCACCCCCGAGCAGGCCACGGCCATGGGCCCGGCTCTCGGCATCGCCCTGGCCATGCTGGGCGGCTGCATGTGGCCGTTGTCCATCGTCAGCCCGGTCATGCGTACCGTCGGCCACGCCGCCCCCCACGCCTGGGCGGTCGACGCGTGGACGTCCGTGCTGTCGCGGGGCGCCACCCTGGCGACCATCTCCCCGCAGATCGGGGTGCTGGCCGGCTTCGCCGGCGCCTTCCTCGCCCTGGCGACGTGGCGGCTGCGGCGGGCCCTCCGCTGAAGAGCCGGGACCCGGCGGCCGGTGTTCAGGTGAAGATGATCTGCCCGCCGGCGGCCAGCTCGTAGAACTCCCCGACGGTGATGATGCCGGCGACCTGGGGGATGAAGTCGTCCTTGTCCATGGCGAACAGGTCCACCGACGCCTGGCAGGCGTACAGGCCGGCGCCGGTGTCGGCGATCATCTCCACGAACTCGGGGATCGGGGGGATGTCCAGCCGCTCCATCTTGCGCTCCAGGTAGTGCGTCATCACCGACGACATGCCGGGCAGGCCGCCGAGCAGGGTGGCCACGTGCAATCCGGGATTGCCCACGGTGGCGACCTTGACGTGCTCGTAGCGGGCCTTGTGGATGGCGTCGAGACCGAAGAAGGTGAAGAACAGGTTGGCCTCCATGCCCTCCGCCCGCGCCCCGTTGGCCATGATCAACCCCGGGTAGACGCCCTCCAGAGACCCCTTGGAGATGATGATCGACACCTTCTCGATGCGCTCCGGCATGGTTCGGATCCTCCTGGCGTTCGATGGGAAAAGTCAGATGCAGCCGTGGGGTTTGGGTATCCCGGCGATGCGGGCGGCGACCTTGGCCGGCCCCTTGGGGAACAGCTGGTAGAGCTCCTTGATGCTCACGCCCGAGGTGCGGCCGAGGACCCTGACCGTGGGGCCGGTCCCTTTGTCCTCGTACTCGTGGCGCATGAACTTGACGACCTGCCAGTGCCGGTCGGTCAGCTCGGTGATGCCCTCCTCGGCGGCGATGGCCGGGGCCATCGACTCCCGCCACTGCTCCGGGTCGGTGAAGAATCCCTGCTCGTCCACCTCGACGGTCGTGCCGTCATAGGTCCGCGTGGGCAACGTCGGCTCCTTTCCGTAGGACCCCCAGCTTCTTGCCGGCCTTCGGCATGGCCGCGCTCAGCCCCGGGATGTCCCGGCCCGGGAGCAGCACGTTCCAGTAGATCGGTTCGAACAGCCGCTTGCCGATGTGGTTGAGGCGGGACTCCCGCAGCAGCGGCAGGCCCACCTGGCCGGGGTAGCGGCCGGGCACCGGCTCGATGTCGTAGTTGAAGTCGATGAGCAGGGCCTTGCCGCCCCCGCTCTCGATGAAGCAGTTGGTGTGGCCGTCGAAGGAGGCGTCGAGGACCTCGCCGGCCAGGTAGCGCGCCACGTTGCGGGCCAGCACCTCCCCTTCGAAGTGGGCCACCGACCCGGCCTTGGACACCGGCAGGTCGGCGGCGTCACCGATGGCGAACACGTTGGGCCGGGCCTTCGACTGCAGCGTGGCCGGGTCGACCGGCACGAACCCCAGCTCGCTGCCCAGCCCGGGCGAGCGTTCCACGTAGGCGGCGCCGGCGTGCAGGGGCACCACCACCGCCAGGTCGAACGGCACCTCCCGGCCGTCGTAGGAGACCAGCCGGCCGCTCTGGCCGTCGACCTGGCCGGTGTTGAACTCGGCCACCACCTCGATGCCCCGGCCCCGCAGCAGCCCCGACAGCTCGCGGTTGCACACCTCGCGGGTGAACACCCCGTCCATGGGGGTGGCGTAGACCAGCTGCACCCGATCGCGCAGGCCCCGCCGGCGGAGGTACCAGTCGGCCAGGAAGGTGAACTCCACCGGCGCCACCGGGCACTTGACCGGGTTGTCCACCACGTTGACCACCAGCCGGCCCCCGGCGAAGCCGGCCAGCGCCCCGGCCAGGGCGGCGGCCCCGTCGAGGGTGTAGAAGGTGTGGACGGTGTCCTTCCAGCCGGGGCCGGTCAGCCCCTCGGTCTCCTCCGGGCGCAGGGACGCCCCGCTGGCCACGATCGCCACGTCGTAGCCCAGCCGGGACCCGTCGCTGAGCACCACCTCGTCGGCCTCCAGGTCGACCCGGTCCACGGAGGCCTGGCGGAACTCCACCCCACCGTCGATATACCGGGAGCGGGGACGCACCAGCCGGGCCGGCCGGGCCAGGCCGAACGGCACGAAGAGCAGACCCGGCTGGTAGACGTGGCGGTCGTCGCGATCGACCACGACGATCTCGGCCTCGGTGGCCGGCAGCAGCCGGCGCAGGCGGTTGGCGGTCAGCGTCCCGCCGGTGCCGCCGCCCAGGATCACCACTCGCTTCACCATGGCTTCGAGGGTGGTCCCCCGCCGGTAGGTTTCCCAGGGCCGTAGGTCACGCCCGGCCCGCCCGCTGCGCTTCGGGTCCCGCTGCGCTTCGGGTCCGAGGTAGCAGCCGGCCACCCGATGCGCCGATGACCGTCACCTCCGAAGCCGACGCTCCTGTGTCCGGGACCCGCCGCCGGCCGGTTCTGGCCACGCCGGCCGGCGTCACCCGGTCGGGTGGAGGGCGGCCAGGCGGAGGCGGCTGTCGGCCCGTGCCAGGCGGCGCAGGGTGGACTCTCTGGCCTGGCGGGCCACCGGGGCCCGGCGGGAGCGGTCCATGGCGTTGACCCCCATCACCTCGAGGTCGGCGGGAGTGGGCTGGAAGGCCAGCACGCTGGCGCCCCGGCGGCGCAGCATCATGGCTTCAGTGTCGAGAAAGGCCCGGGACCAGCGCCGGGCCGGCTGGTCCAGCGCCAGCCGCAGCCGCCGGCCGGCCATCGACATGGGCGAGCTGACGATGACCAGGTCCAGCCCGCTCCTGGCCAGCACGTCGGCGTTGGTGGGGGAGTGGGCGCCGCCGTCGACGAAGGCCGACCCGTCTATCACCTCGGGACGGAACACCCCCGGTATGGCGCACGAGGCGGTGACCGCGGCGGCCACCTCCGGGTAGGCGTCGCGCCCGAACACCACCCGGCGACCGTCGCTCTGGCGGACGGCGCAGATCCACAGCGGATCGGCCGGCCAGGCGGCCGGCAGGATGGCCTGGATGCCGGAGCGGATGAACTCCGCCGGGACCGTGCCGTCGGGCACCAGCGACGCCAGGATGGCCAGCGGCCGGGTGGAGAGCGGGCGGAGGGCGGCGGCGCGCATGAGGGCCACCACGTCGGTCCGGGTGCGGCCGGCGCCCGGTTCCAGCCGTATCCGCCGGGTCGGGCCCGGCTGGGCCCGGCCCGATCCGCTGCCGTCGGGCGTCCGGCCCGGGGGTTGCCCGCCGACGGTGGGCGGCCGGCGGCCCTCGGCGCGGGCCAGGATCTCGGCGGTGCTCAGACCGGCCCGCAGAGCCGACGCCAGGATCGACCCGGCGGAGGTGCCGACGATCACCGCCGCCTTCCGGGGGTCCCAGCCGGTGGCCTCCTCGAGGGCGGCCAGGACCCCGGCGTGGAAGGCGCCGCCGACCACTCCGCCGGCGCCCAGCACCAGGCCGACGCGGGGTTCGGACGGCGGTGCTATGACGCCCCGTTCATCCGGAACGACGGCGAGTGCTTGCGGATCTCCCGGCGGGCGATGGTCATCTTGTGCACCTCGTCGGGACCGTCGGCGATGCGCAGGGTGCGCATGTGGGCGTACATGTGGGCCAGCGGTGTCACCTGGGTCACCCCCGCCGCGCCGTGGACCTGGATGGCCCGGTCGATGACCCGCAGCGCCATGCGGGGCACGGCCACCTTGATGCCGGCGATCTCGGTGGCGGCCGCCTTGTTGCCGACCGTGTCCATGAGGTGGGCGGTCTTCAGCACGTACTCCCGGGCCATGTCGATCTCCACCCTGGACTCGGCGATCCAGTCCTGGATCAGCCCCTTGTGGGCCAGGCTGGAGCCGAACGTCTGGCGCTCCAGCGACCGGGTGACCATGAGATCCAGCGCCCGTTCGGCCACGCCGATGGAGCGCATGCAGTGGTGGATGCGGCCGGGGCCGAGGCGGGCCTGGGCGATGGCGAAGCCGCCTCCCTCGTCGCCGAGGAGGTTCTCGGCCGGCACGTGCACGTCCTGGTAGACCACCTCGGGGTGGCCGCCGTGCTCGGAGTAGCCGAACACCGTGGGCAGCAGGCCGAGCGAGACCCCGGGGGCGTCCTTGGGCACCACGATCATCGACTGGCGCCGGTGGGGGGAGGCGTCGGGGTCGGTGACGCCCATCACGATCATGACCTGGCAGCGCGGGGAGGCGGCGCCGGAGCTGAACCACTTGCGGCCGTTCAGCACGTAACCGTCGGCGGTGCGCTCGATGCGCAGCCCGATGTTGGTGGCATCAGAGGACGCCACGTCCGGCTCGGTCATCGAGAAGGCGCTGCGGATCTCGCCGGCCAGCAGCGGCTCCAGCCACCGGGTCTTGACGGCCTCGCTGCCGTAGCGGTGCAGGATCTCCATGTTCCCGGTGTCGGGCGCCGAGCAGTTGAGCGCCTCCGACGCGAACCCGACCTGGCCGAGCATCTCCGAGACGGGGGCGTAGTCCAGGTTGGACAGGGGGGTGCCCAGCCGGTCCTTCTCCAGGCCGGGCAGGAACAGGTTCCAGAGTCCCCGCTCCATGGCGGCCGCCTTCAGCTTGTCCAACACCGGCGGGTGGCCGTCCGGCGACGACTCCAATTCGCTGTAGTAGCGCTCCTCGTTGGGGTACACGAACGTATCCATGAACCGGCGGACCTGATCGTGGAGGTCGAGGCCTTCGGGACTGAACTGATAGGGCATTTCCGTATCCTGATAGGCCATTAGGGTCCGGGGGCAGGGCCGTTCGGCCCTGTTCGGTCGTCGCCGCCCGACACGGAACGGTCACGGCCTCACCGGGCTCGGCGGTCCGGCTGGGTGCGTCCCGGCTGGGTGGGTCCCCGGCTGGGGGGCCCGGCTGGGCGGCCC
>JAKAXG010000166.1 GCA_021827225.1 Actinomycetes bacterium
CGAGACCAAGCTGGCCATGTTCGAGCTGGGCCGGCGCATGACCGGGCGGGGCGTGCTGGACGAGCCGCAGCAGGTGTTCATGCTCCTCGACGAGGAACTGGACCGCTTCGTGGCCGACCCGGCGGCTTGGTCGGAGACGATCAGGGAGAGGGACCGGGACTTCGGGATCCTCCAGCGGCTGGAGCCGCCCTACATCGTGGACGCCCGGGTCGGGCCGGCCCCCATCGGGGAGTGGCCGGAGCGGGACGCGAGCGGGATCGATGCGGCGTCGGTAGGCGACGTTCTCCAGGGGGCGTCCGGTTCGCCCGGCCAGGCGACCGGACGGGCCCGCATCGTGCTCGACCCGGCGACGGCAGAACTCGATCCGGGGGACATCCTGGTGTGTCGGACCACCGATCCGTCGTGGGCTCCGCTGTTCCTCGCCGCCTCCGCGGTGGTCTGCGACGTGGGCGCGGTCGGGAGCCACGCCGCCATCGTCGCCCGGGAGCTCGGGGTGCCCTGCGCCGTGTCGGTCGTCGACGCCACCAGGCGGATCCCCGACGGGGCGACGATCGCGGTGGACGGCAGCACCGGCCAGGTAACCCTCGTGGGGTGACCGACCCCCTAGCGGCACGTCTGGCCGGAGCGTCGGGACCGGTCCAGATCGCCTATCTCGTACCCGACGTGGTCATGGCTGCCCTCAGCCACAGCAGGACCTTCGGCTCGGGCCCGTTCTTCGTGGCCAGCCACATCCCCCTGGCCAGCGCCCACCACGACGGGCGCGACTGCGTCCTCGACCATTCCTCGGCCTACGGGCAGTGGGGGGCGGTCATGGTGGAGATGATCGCCCTGCACGCCTGCGAGCCGGCGACGCTGGCCGCCGCCGTCAGGTGCGGGCCGCCCGGTCTCCACCACGTGGCCCGCTTCGTGGACGACCTGCAGGAGGAGTCGGCCTCCCTGGAGGCCGCGGGCTACCGCCAGGTCCTCATTGCCGGGACCGCTTCAGGTGAGAGGTTCTCCTGGCACGACGGCGGCCCGCTGGGTCACCTGCTGGAGATCTACGAGCCGTCGCCGCGGCTGGAGGAGTTCTATCGGCGGGTGGCGGAAGCCTCGTCGGGCTGGGACGGGCGGGACCCCATCCGGCCGGTATGAGCTAAGGCGCCGGCCGGTGCCGGCGCCCCTTCACTCGATCTCGCCGATTGGTGTGCCGACCTCGAGGGGCTCGCCGGGGTCGGCCTCGATGCGGAGGATCCCGCTCTCGGGCGCCTCGATCTCCGCCTCGGTCTTGTCCGTCTCCAGCAGGTAGATGGGCTGGCCGGCAGATACCTGCGTGCCGTCCTCCACCAGCCACTCGGTGATCGTCCCCTCGGTCATCGATACGGCCAGCCGGGGGATGAAAAGGGTCGTCGACACGGCTGGAATACTAACTGATCAATAGGTTTCAGGTGGACCGAAGGGGGCGCCCCGGGCACGGCACGCGGCCGGCGCCGGGGACAGCGTGGCGCCGGCCCCCCCGGCCGACTAAAACTACCTATTAATCAGTTACATCATGTTCCCGGGGGAGGGAGTCGATGGGGGTCGGATCCGTATGAGAAGCGGCGCCGTCGGGCTGAACCCGCGGACCGGCGAAAGGAAGGTCAGGGACCGATGACCCGCACCCAGGCAGAGCTGGAACACATACTCACCTTCACCGCCCACACCGGAAAGTCGGCGATGGTGCCCGGAGCCCCCCAGGGCACGAGGGGCATCCTCGGGGTCACGGGCGGCAGCTTCGAGGGTCCGCGCCTGAGGGGGACGATCGCTGCGCCGGGTGGGGACTGGTTCACGGTCCGGGCGAGCGGCGCCCTCAAGCTGGATGTCCGGCTCCTGCTCGTGACCGACGACGGGGCCAACATCCTCGTCACCTACTCCGGCATCGCCACTCCGGGCGAGGCCGGCATGGACATCCGGATAGCCCCCCTGTTCGAGGCCCCGGAGGGGCCCTACGCCTGGCTGAACGACATCCAGTGCGTGGGCTTCGGCCAGCTGATCGAAGGTGGCGTCATCTACGAGGTGTACGCACTCCGTGGATAGGCCGCTCAGGGCGCACCTGGTCTGCGGCGGCCGGTTCCACGACTTCGACCACGCCCGGCTGCAACTGCTCGGCCTGCTGGCCGAAGACGAGCGGATACGCACCACGGTCAGCGGCGACTACCGCGACCTCGAGGCCATCACCCGGGCGGACTTCCTCATCACCTACACCTGCGACGTCCGCCCGAGCGACGACGAGCAGGAGGCCCTGCACGGCTGGGTGACCGGAGGGGGCCGGTGGTTCGCCCTGCACGGGACCAACTCGGCGCTCGAGTTCACGCCCGAGGGCGTGGCCTCCCCCCGGGTGATACCGGTGCTGGCCCGGACCCTCGGCAGCCAGTTCGTCGCCCATCCCCCGATAGCCCCGTACCGGGTGGAGGTCTCCGAGCCCGGCCATCCCCTGGTGGCGGGGATCGAGCCGTTCGAGACCTCCGACGAGCTGTACCTCTCGGAGTTCCACTGCGAGGTGCAGACGCTGCTGCACACCCGGTTCTCCGGCGAGGCCAGGGGTTTCGTCGAGTCCTCGTGGCCCGGCGACGAGCCCCGCCCGGTGATGTACCTCCGCCCGCTCGGCCGGGGCGAGGTGCTCTACCTGACTCTCGGCCACTGCCGGGGCCACTTCGACATGCAGCCCCAGGTGGACTACTGGCCTACCGTCGACCGTGGATCCTGGGAGATCGACGAGTACCGGACCCTGCTGCGGAGGGGCATCGACTGGATGTGCAGAAAGGAGACCCTGCGATGAGCAGGGGATCTCCCTAGGGGGAGTAGGGGAGCCGCTCCATGTAGCGGGTCTCCTCCTCTTCGACCACACCCGGCAGCTTGGCTGCCCAGGTGGCGAAGTCGGGGTCCTGGCGGGCGGCCGCCAGGGCCTTGCCTATTGACGCCGCGTCCCCGCCGATGTCCCACAGGTCCCAGACCTCGTGGAAGCGTCCGATGACGGTCTGGTAACCCCCTATCAGCGTCCAACCCTGCTTCTCCAGCGCAGGGGTCAGGTGGCTCATGATCTCCACCAGATCCGGTACCTGGCCGTACTTGACCTGCAACCTGGCCAGCATGTATCCCATTTGGAATCCCCTCCCGAGGTCTCTGCGAAGTAATATATTAACTGCTCAGTAGGTCGCTGGCAGAGGTAGGGTCGCTGGTCGGATGAGCGGTCCCGGCTCCTGTCCGCCGCCGAGCATTTCCGTACACCGGGGGAACAGAGCGAGCCTTGAGCCCGAGCAGACAGTTCAGATTTGCGGTCCAGGCATATCAGGCCTCCTCCGCCAAGGAATGGCGGGCCACGGCCCAGCGGGCCGAGGAGCTCGGTTACTCCGCCCTCCACCTGGCCGACCACTACTTCGGACCCGGTCCCCTGGAGGCGGCGACCAGCCACCCGGTGCAGGACCTGGCCGCCGTTCCGGCCATGGCGGTGGCTGCGGAATGCACCGAGCGCATCCGGATCGGATGCCGCGTGTTCTGCGCCGACTACCACGTCCCTGCGGTGCTGGCCAAGGAGGCCGCCACTCTCGACCTCCTTTCCGAGGGGCGCCTGGAGCTCGGGCTCGGTGCCGGCTGGATCCGGGCCGAGTACGACGCCATGGGGATCGGGTGGGAGCCCCCCTCCGTGCGCATCGACCGCCTGGCCGAGGTGGTGGCACTGGTCAAGGCCCACTTCGGAGGGGAGCAGATCGACCTGGCCGGCCGGTACGTGAAGGTGAGCGGCTACCGGGGCGTTCCATCGCCGGTCCAGCAGCCCCGCCCGCCCATCATGATCGGCGGCGGACGGGAGCGGATCCTCGGGCTGGCCGGGCGGGAGGCGGACATCGTGAGCATCAACTTCGACAACTCGCCGGGCCGGCTGGGGCCGGCCTCGGTGCAGGGATCGACCGCCGAGGAGACGGACCGCAAGATCGGCTGGATACGGGCCGGGGCCGGGGACCGCTTCGACTCCATCGAGCTGGAGATCGCCGCCTACTTCACCGCCGTCACGGCCGACACCACCGGTCAGACCCGGGCCATGGCCGCCGGCTTCGGCGTGGACCCGGAGGTGCTCGAAGAGCACCCCCACGTCCTCGTCGGATCGGTCTCGGGGATCGCCGAGAAGCTCGAGGCCAGACGGGAGCGGTTCGGGATCAGCTACGTGACGGTCGGCAGCCGGGTGATGGAGGACTTCGCACCCGTGGTCGAGCGGCTGGCCGGCCGGTAGGCGCGGCGGGGTCAGGAGGCACGGGTGGGCAGTTCCGGGGGTGACCGGGTGCACGAGCGGGAGATAATCGATCTCACCGTCCGCTACGCCTGGTCCATCGATCACCGCCGCTTCGCCGCCCTGGCGGAGGTGTTCGCCCCCGACGCGACCGCCGACTACGGGCGGATGGGGGTCTTCCACGGGGTTGAGGCCATATCCGCGGCGGTGGCCGGCGCACTGGCCCGCTTCGACCGCACCCAGCACGTCGTCGCCAACCACCAGGTGACCCTTGACGGCGACCGGGCCCGGTGCCGGTGCTACTTCCAGGCCCAGCACGTCCTGAAAGACGACGGCGGCGGCGAGCGCAACCACATGATCGCCGGCAGCTACCTGGACGAGCTCATCCGGACCGTGGACGGATGGCGCATCGCCTCCCGGACCCTCCGGGTGACCTGGACCGACCCCCCATCCCCGAGCCGGTCCGTGAACCCGGGCGGTTCCGTGAGCCAGGGCGGGTCCGTGAGCCAGGGCCGCTCCCTGACCCCGGGCGGCTACCCCAGCCGGGCGTCGGACACGTCGTTCGTCATAGCCGGCTGGATCGACGTCGACCCGGAGCAGGCCGGCGCGCTGCTGGAGGCGGCGGTGGTGATGATGGAGGAGACCCGCCGGGAGCCGGGCAACCTCGACTACTGCTTCTCCGCCGATCCGGGCGTCGCCGGGCGTATCAGGGTGTTCGAACGCTGGCGCTCGGAGGGCGACCTGAGGGGCCATTTCGAAACGCCGCACATGGCGGTCTTCCAGCAGGCGCTGGCCCGGGCCGGGGTGCGCGGCCGGGACCTGGCCCGGTTCCACGTAAACGGCGTCGGCCCGGTGTTCGACGTCCGGCCCAACGACTGAGAAGGGAGCGGCGATGAGCGACACCGAAGAGATCAGTGACTACGAGGACGTGTCCGTCTACACGCTGGACGGCCCCACCGAGGAGGACCTGCTCCGAGCCCAGAACGAGTTGACCTTCATCTGGGCCAACAGGGAAGGCTGGCCGGTGGGGGTGATCATGAGCTACGTGTTCAGGCACGGGCGGTTCTGGTGCACGGCCAGCGCGCAGCGCAAGCGGATAGCCGCGGTGCGGCGCGATCCCCGGGTGAGCGTGACGGTGACGAGCAAGGGGAGCAGCCTCGGAGCCAACAAGTCGGTCACCTACAAGGGGTTGTGCACGGTGCGCGACGACGCCGAGACCAAGCAGTGGTTCTATCCGGCGCTGTCCGCCGCCATCAATCCCGACGACCCGGACCGGGCCCGCAGGTTCGCCCGGTTCCTGGACTCGCCCAGGCGGGTCATACTCGAGATCACCCCTCAGGGCCGGATCGGCTACGACGGCGCCAAGATGCGCGCCGCCATGGCGCGCTCCAGCGCGTTCGTGGAGGGCTAGCCGGGTGCAGCAGATCCGCTACGAGCTGCTCGACGACGGCGCCATCGCGTCCATCGTCCTCTCACGCCCCGAGAAGCGCAACGCCCAGGGCCGCCGGATGACCGCCGAGCTCGACGAGGCGTTCACCGCCGCGGCGCGCGACGACCGGGTCAAGGTGATCGTCCTGTCCGGCGACGGGCCTCACTTCTGCTCCGGGCACGACCTGTCCGACACCGAGGAGTTCGACTACCCGCGCCGCTTCACCGAGGGCGGCTTCGACCGCTTCGGGGCCCAGGGGTTGGTGGCTTTCGAGAGCGAGATGTACCTGTCCATGTGCCGGCGCTGGCACGACATACCGAAGCCGACCATCGCCGCCGTCCACGGCCGGGTCATAGCCGGCGGCCTGATGCTCATGTGGGTGTGCGACCTGATAGTCGCCGGCTCCGACGCCACCTTCAGCGACCCCACCGTGGCCTTCGGCGTGAACGGCGTCGAGTGGTTCTGCCATCCGTGGGAGCTCGGGATCCGCAAGGCCAAGGAGCTGCTCTTCACCGGCGGTGAGATAACCGCCGAGGAAGCCAGCCAGCTCGGCATGGTCAACCAGGTGGCCCCTCCGGGCGAGCACCTCGAGCGGGCCCTGGCCATGGCCCGCAGCATCGCCGAGCGGCCGGCGTTCGCTCTCCGGCTGGCCAAGATGGCGGTCAACCAGGCACTCGACGCCCAGGGCTTCCACACCGCCCAGCAGGCCGCCTTCGGCCTGCAGCACCTGGGGCATTCACAGGTGAACGCCCTCCGCCTGCGCAAGGCCGCGGCCGCCGGCGCAGGTGGTGAACGGGATACGGACGCACCCAGATGACCATCACAGAGATCGACCGCCGAAGGGAGTCGCAGTGATCGACCGGAAACAGTTCGTGGACATGGCGAAGCTCAACATCGCCCACGTCGAGGCGGGAGGGACGGCGTCCCAGGCGCCCGGGGTGTTCCGGGTCCCGGCGAACAACTACCTCGACCCGCAGCGCTACGAGCGTGAGGTGGAGCGGATCTTCAAGCGGGTCCCGCTCATGCTGGCCCTGGCCGGCGAGCTCGAGGAGCCCGGCGACTACAAGGCCATGACGGTGATGGAGGTCCCGGTGCTGCTCACCAGGGGCCGGGACGGCCAGATCCGGGCCTTCCTGAACTCCTGCAGCCACCGTGGCGCGGTCGTGGTGGAGGACGGCCTCGGCCATGCCAAGCGCATGGCCTGCCCGTACCACAACTGGACCTACAACTCCGAGGGCGACCTGGTGAGCCTCACCGACCGCCGGGAGTTCGGCGACGTCGACATGTCCTGCCTCGGGCTGACCCCGCTGCCCGTGGCCGAACGGGCCGGCCTGGTGTTCGCCATCCTCACCCCGGGTGCCTACCTCGACATCGACTCGTTCCTGGCCGGCTACGACGAGGTGCTCGGCTTCTTCGACTTCGGGAGCTGGGAGCTGAAGTGGCGCCAGGAGATCGTCGGGCCCAACTGGAAGATCGCCTACGACGGCTACCTGGACTTCTACCACCTCCCGTTCCTGCACAGCGACAGCTTCGGGACGGAGATCTCCAACAAGGCGCTCTACACCGCCTGGGGCCCGCACCAGCGCCTGCAGCGACCGGACCCGAAGCTGCTGGCGCTCCGTGACGTCCCCGAGGAGGAGTGGAACCTCAACATGCTCGACGGGGGAGTGTGGACCATCTTCCCCCACATCTCCTTCGCCGGGGATCACAGCGGCGGGATGTTCTCCCAGCTGTTCCCGGGACCGACCTGGGACCGGTCGGTCACCGTGCAGAGCTGGTTCGTGCCGACCCGGGAGGTCGAGGTGACGAGGAGGTCCAACCTGGTCCCGGAGGACACGCAGAACGGCTCGGCCGAGCAGCAGGCGTTCATGCGTCACGTGGTCGAGGACGAGGACTACTACACCGGGATCCGGCTGCAGCGGGCTCTGGCCGCCGGGGCCAAGACCGAGGTGATCTTCGGGCGCAATGAGGGAGGGGGCCACCTGTTCCACTCCTGGGTCGATCACTGCCTCACCGAGGAGGATCCGTTCCGCACCCCGGTACAGGTGGTCTACGGGGAGACGACCGGGAAGGCCGGGGCGCAGCTCCAGTGACAGCACCGGGCCCCAGCGGGAAACCGCTGGGGCCCGTAGCGCCTGCTACTGGATGATCCGCCGTCCGGGCTTCAGGTCCCGGCCAGCTCGGCCACCACGGGCGCCACCGCGGTGGTGGCGTCGCCCTGGAAGGCGATGTAGCTGATGTCCCAGCGCTCCCGCAGCTCCCTCAGGTTGTCGGTGATCCGGGCCACGCTGCCGATCTGGAAGTAAGGGGCGGACAGCACCACCTCCGGCGGCAGCCCGAACGCCGGGGCCAGCTTCTCGGCCACCGGCATGGGATCGTCGGTCACCACGGTGACGAACACCTGCAGCTGCAGCTCCAGCTGGTCGTAGCGGTCGCCGGCCGCCTCCTTGACCCAGCCCAGCTTCTCGTCCACCACGTCCGCCGCCGCGGTGGCCATCGAGCGCGGGTTGATCGAGCGGCCGACGATC
>JAKAXG010000167.1 GCA_021827225.1 Actinomycetes bacterium
GGCGGCGCCGGAAAGCGGTCGGATACGTAGCGCTGCGCCAGCGCGCTCCAGATCGACGCGGTGGCGCCGATGCCGACCGAGCCCGTCGAGAAGTCGACCGGGTCGGGGTCCTTGGTCCGGCTGGGATAGCTCTGAAGCCCGCCGTAGGCCCGCAGCTCGGTCAGGTAGCGGGGGTCGAGCCGACCGAGCAGATAGTTGATGGCGTGCAGGACCGGTGAAGCGTGGGGCTTCACGGACACCCGGTCGTCGGCGCCGAGATGGTGGAAGTACAGGGCGGTCATGATGCTGACCGCCGACGCCGAAGAGGCCTGGTGGCCGCCGACCTTGACCCCGGAACCCTTCGGACGGTTGTGGTTGGCGTGGTGGATGATGCTGGTCGCCAACCACAGCACCCGGCGTTGCACCCGCTCCAGCACCTCCAGATCGCGCGGCGAGGGGCGGGCGGGAGCCTGGATAGCGGTCGGGGCTGACACGAAGCGGACGGTACCCCCGTACCCGAAGTCGGGCAACAGCGTCAGCGGTGATGGTGGTGGAGAAGGCGACGGTGGCCAGGGCCGTTCATCCCACCCGGCCGGCAAACCGGGTACCATGTCGCCCGTACCGCGGGGTTGGCGCCCCGACGGCGGCCGGTAAAGCGCCGGCGAGGCCTACGAGACATCTTTTTCGAGTCGGCCACCACCCCTGGACCGACTGGAGTCTTGTGAGTACCTCTGCCCTTCCCCTGGTTTCCGACGGCTTCGCCGCGCTCGGCGTGCCACCGCAGCTGTCCGCTGCTCTGGGCGCGGCCGGGATCAGCGAACCGTTCCCGATCCAGGCCGCCACCCTGCCCGACTGCCTGGCCGGCCGGGACGTGTGCGGCAAGGCTCCCACCGGATCGGGCAAGACCCTGGCCTTCGGGTTGGCGGTCCTGTCCCGGCTGGTCGAGGTTCCCCGCGCCGAACGGGGGGGCCGCCGGAGGGACGGCGGTCGTCCCCGGGCCCTCATCCTGGTACCGACCAGGGAGCTGGCCGCCCAGGTGGAGGAGGTGCTGGCGCTGCTCGCCGGCGCCATCGGCGCCGCCGTGACCTCCGTCTACGGAGGGGTCGGATACGGCAAGCAGCTGACTGCCCTGCGGAGCGGGGTGGACGTCCTCATCGCCTGCCCCGGGCGGTTGGAGGATCTCGTGACCCGGGGATCCGTCGACCTGGCCTTCGTCGAGATGGTCGTCATCGACGAGGCGGACCGCATGGCGGACATGGGCTTCCTGCCCGCCGTGCGCCGGCTGGTCAACCAGACCAGCGGGGACCGCCAGACGCTTCTGTTCTCGGCGACCCTCGACGGTCCCGTCGACAAGCTCGTCCGGGACTACCAGCGTTCGCCGGTACGACACGAGGTCGCATCCGCCGACACCGACCGGGGCGAGATACACCACCGCTTCTGGTCGGTCGAGACCGAGGACCGGGTGGCCGTGACCGCCGAAACCGTCATCGCCCGGGGACCGGCGGTGGTGTTCTGCCGCACCAAGCACGGGGCCGACCGGCTGTCCAAGCGACTGGCCCGCTTCGGGCTCTCCACCGCCCCCATCCACGGCGACCGCAGCCAGAGCCAGCGGGAACGGGCCCTGGCCGCATTCCGCTCCGGAAGTCTCGACGTTCTCGTGGCCACCGACGTGGCGGCGCGCGGCATCCATGTCGACGGGGTGCCCCTGGTGGTGCACTACGACCCGCCCGCCGACGCCACCGACTACGTGCACCGCTCCGGTCGGACCGGCCGGGCCGGAGCTGACGGCATCGTCGTCAGCCTGCTCGGGCAGGGACACATCGACGGAGCCCGGAAGGTGCAGCGACAGTTGGGGCTCAAGCTCGGCGTGTCCTCGCCGGACGTCTCCGCCCTGCCCGACGTGGCGGATCAGGCGGGCGGCCTGCTGAGGCCGAGAGCCACCCCCTCGGTGGCGGAGACACCGCCGGCCCGGCCGGCCACCGCCAAGCCGCGCCGCCCGGCCCGGAACCGGCGCCGGCGGCCCGACCAGCGCTGAGCGCCCACCGCCGGTCGTTGTCGCCGGCCGGACAAAGGGATAGACAGTGGTATGCACGTCGGTGCGGTGTTCCCGCAGACCGAGCTGGCTACCGACCCGGCGACCGTCCGGTCGTACGCCAGCGCCGTTGAGGACCTGGGGTTCCGCCACATCCTGGCCTATGACCATGTCCTGGGGGCCGACCCGGCCGTTCATACCGGCTGGAGCGGTCCCTACGACGTGGACACCACCTTCCACGAACCGTTCGTGATGTTCGGGTTCCTGGCCGCCGTCACCCGTCTCGAACTGGTGACCGGCATCATCATCGCCCCCCAGCGCCAGACGGCCCTGATCGCCAAGCAGGCCTGCGAGGTGGACATCCTCAGCGGCGGGCGGTTCCGTCTGGGCATCGGAGTCGGCTGGAACCGGGTGGAGTACGAGTCGTTGGGGCAGGAGTTCGGCACCCGGGGGCGTCGCCAGGAGGAACAGATCGGGCTGCTGCGCCGGCTGTGGACGGAGCGGACCGTAGACCACGACGGCGAGTTCGACCGGATCAAGGGGGCGGGCATCGCCCCTCTCCCGGTCCAGCGGCCCATACCGATCTGGATGGGCGGCCAGTCAGAGGCCGCCTACCGGCGGATCGGTCGGCTGGCCGACGGGTGGTTCCCCATGACTCCCCCGGGCGAGCGCCTCGAGCGGGCGCTCGAGCAGGTCGCCCACGGCGCCGCTCAGGCCGGACGCGACGCTGGCTCCATCGGCATGGAAGGCCGGATCCCGGCCGGCCCGGAGGCCGCCCGCCACGCGGAGAAGTGGCGCCTGGCCGGCGCCACCCACCTGACGGTCGACACCATGCGGGCCGGCCACGACGGGCTCGGCGGCCACCTGAAGGCGCTCGAGGACACCGCCAGGGCGCTGGGACTCGCCCGGTAGCCGCCGGTGGGACCGGCTCGGGCGGGGTGGTACGGCGGTCTATACGATGACGCAGGGTCCACCGACAGGAGAACGACCATGGCTGACGCCACGACCTACGAAGATGTCGCAGTACCGGCTGAGCGGGCATGGGAAGTGATCGGCGACTTCGCCAACATCCGGAAGTGGGCCCCGGCCGTCAAGGACGAGAAATTGGAGGAATCGCCGGCGGGCAAGGTCCGGATCCTGACCATGCCCGATGACAGCGTCGTGCGGGAGGCACTGGTTCTCAGCTCCCAGTTCTCCTACACCTACAGCGTGCTCGACCGCCCGGAGATGAAGGATCACCGGTCCACGGTTGCCGTCGTCCCCCTCGACGGGTCGAGTTGCCGCATCGAGCTGATCGTCCACGTGGGCGCCTCGGAAGGCCAGACCGAGGAGGAGCTCACCGCACGCTACGAGCGTTTCGTGCGGGGCAACCTCAAAGCGATGAAGAAGGCTCTGGGCCTGGCCTGAGGGTAAGGGCGGTGGCTTCGCGTCTGGAGGGCAAGGCCGGCATAGTGGTCGGTGCCGGGCAGACCCCCGGCGAAACGATCGGCAACGGGCGTGCCGCCGCCATCCTGTTCGCCCGCGAGGGGGCCCGGGTACTGCTGGTCGACCGTCGGCTGGCCTCCGCCCAGGCGACGGCAGGGATGATCCGGGCCGAGGGAGGCGAAGCCGAGTGCTTCGAGGGGGACTGGACGAGCCGGGCAGATTGCCAGGCGTTCACGGCGGCGTGCGCGGAGTCGTACGGCAGGATCGACTTCCTTCACAACAACGTCGGGATAGGTGCCGGTGACGCCGACCCCCTCCGGCTCAGCGAGGAGGCCTTCGACCGCATCCTGAACGTGAACCTGAAGGGATGCCTCCTGTGCTGCCAGGCCGTCATCCCGGTGATGAGAGAGCAGGGGAGCGGGAGCGTGGTCAACGTGTCCTCGCTGGCTGCGGTGGCCTCCACCCCGCTGACCGCCTACAAGATCTCCAAGGCGGGGATGAACGCACTGGGCCAGTCGTTGGCCATGGCGAACGCCCGTCACGGTATCCGGGTGAACACCATCATGCCCGGCCTGATGGACACCCCCATGGCCATCGAGGGAACAGCCCGAGCCCGCGGAGCGACCCGTGAACAGGTGCGCGAGGCCCGCAACCAATTGGTGCCGCTGCGTCGCAGGATGGGCACCGCCTGGGATGTGGCTCACGCCAGCCTGTTCCTGCACTCCGACGAGGCCGGGTTCATCACCGGCGTGGTTCTGCCCGTGGACGGCGGTCAGGCCGCTCGCGTCGGCTGACCGGGCGAAGGAGTCTGGTATGGCGATCGACGGCGTTGCGACCCAGTTCGAGCCGGAGCCGGCCTGTGCCGCGGCGGCGCGTCGATTCGTGGTGGACGCCCTCGGGTCGTGGGGCCTGGCCCGGTTCGAGGACGACGCCGCCCTCTGTGCCGCCGAGCTGGCCACCAACGCCATCCTTCACTGCCGGACCACCTTCACCGTGGCCGTGCGGGCGATCCCGGCGGGAGTGCGCATCGACGTGCAGGACGACCGACCGGACCGCCTGCCGCTACAGCTTCCCCCGGACCTGGACCCCCTCGCATCGGGCACCACGGGCAGGGGGCTCAAGATGGTCTCGGCGATGTGCTCCCGGTGGGGGTTTTTCACCACGGACCTGGCCAAGACCGTCTGGGTGGAGCTGACCGACCAACGCCCGGGCGGGTTCCGGAAGGCGCTGGTCGAGCTGGCCGCCCGGCCGCCCGTCCAGGCCGCCCGGCCGGTGCGGCTGGTGGACCTTCCCGTAGCGGCGGCCATCGCCAGCGGCGTGCAGATCGACGACCTGGTTCGCCAGATCCAACTCGAGCCGGAGCGGATCAGCCCGGCGGAGCGAACGGTGTTGTACCGGCTGCTGGAGCGCAGCGCCGCCCCCCGACTGATCGGCAGGCAGGAGGCGTTCCGGGCGGCCGGGCGGGGCCTCGATCGCTACACGCTCGAACTGGCCGTGTCGGCCGACGAACTGACCGCGGTCGGAGAGTTGGTCGAGTTCCTGCAGCGCTTGGCCGATACATCGCAGCTCGACGCCGGCCAGGTCCCGCCCGAGGTGGACGCCATGCGGGCCTGGCTGCCCGGGGAGGTGGGCGCCCAGCACGAGGGCCGGAGCCCGTCGCCGTTTCCGGGCGCCGCCCTGCGCTGACGGCCGCCACCCACCCACCCATCCGTCCGGTCCGCCCCTGCCCTGGCGCGGCGACGGTGGTCAGCGACGCCGGGGTCCCCGGGCCAGCCAGGCCCGGTGCTCCGTCACCGAGTACCCGGCGGCGGCCAGGCTGCCCACCAGTCGCCCGCCGGCCGATCTCCAGGTGCTCACCGCGAAGTACTCGGGCCCGTCGTGCAACGAGAGCGCCACCCTGGGCCATGGCGGAGCCAGGCGGGCCACGTAGAGATCGACCTCCCGCTCGGTGTGGCGCCATCCCCGCCCGACCCGTTCCCGGCCCAGGAAGAAGCCGGGGATGCACCTTATGAAGTCCGGGCTCACCTCGAGCTCGCCAGGTCCCGAGACGCCGTCAGGCGCCACGAACGACACCTCGAACGTGGCCGGCCAGGACACCGTCGTCGACACCCCGACAGCATCGCGCCGGACCGGCGGGGATGGAGGTCCTCCTCACGGGCCGCCCGGACTTGCACGGCGGGCGGCGATCCCCGGTAACATTTTCCCTTATCCGGACAAAAAGGACGGAGTCGGGCTCCGGTGGCCGGGGAGGTGCCGGGCTGCAGCGGGAGGTGTGGGACGGTTGAAGAAGCGTTTCCTGGCAGGGCTGTCGGCCACCGCAGCGGTCACCATGATCACGGCCGGAGCCGCCCGGGCGGCCACCAGCGGGTCGATCCCGTCGCCGTCGTCCGACCCCTTCTACCAGTACCACGGCCCGACGCCGCTGGCCGACATCGCCCCGGGCACCCCGCTCGCGGAGCGGTCGGTGACCCTCGGCGCGGGCACCGACGCCACTCCGTTACCGGCCGAGCAGATCCTGTACCGCACCACCGACGCCAGCGGGGATCCGATAGCAAGCGTGACCACGGTGGTGCTGCCCGCCACCGGTACCGTCGCCCCCGAGGTGGTCGGCTATCTCAGCTTCTACGATGCCCTGGGCAACCAGTGCGACCCGTCGTTCACGCTCAGGGGCGGTAACCCCGGGTCGGCCAACGAGCAGACCGCCGGCATCGAGCAGGGAGTGGTCGACGCCCTTCACGCCGACGGCTACATCGTCACCGTCCCGGACTTCGAGGACGAGAACCTCGACTACGTGGCCGGTACCGAATCCGGGATGAGCAGCCTGGACGGGGTCCGGGCCACCCTCCAGGAGCTGAAGCTGGGCTCGGCCACCCCGGTGGCCCTGATGGGCTACTCCGGCGGTTCCATCGCCGCTGACTGGGCCAGCGAGCTGGCTCCGAGCTACGCGCCGGGTGTCCATCTCGTCGGGGTGGCGGAAGGGGGGGTGCCGGTCGACCTGGCCCACAACATCAGCTACATCAATGGCAGCCCGTCGTGGTCCGACGTGATCCCGGCCGCCATGATCGGCATCAGCCGCGGCTTCCACATCGATCTGGGCCGGTATCTGTCCGCCTACGGGCAGAAGGTGGTAGCGGCCGAGTCCCACGAGTGCATCGGTCAGTTCTCCGGCGCTTACCCCAACCTGACGGTGGCCCAGATCGTCAAACCGCAGTACGCGGACATCACCAAGGTGCCGGTCTTCCGTAAGACGGTGAACAAGCTCATCATGGGATCGGCTCCCGGGCACCCCACCGAGCCGCTGTTCATGGTGGCGGGCAACTCCGACGGGACAGGGGACGGGGTGATGGTCGAAGGCGACGAGGACGCCCTGGCCTACGAGTACTGCCACCAGGGTGTAGCCGTGGATTTCGAGGAGCTGCAGGGGATGAACCACGACCAGGCCGGCGAGGCCTTCCTGGCGCAGGCCCCGGCCTACCTCGCCGGCCGGTTCGCCGGCGCCCCGGCGCCCGACAACTGCCCCAGCATCCCGCCGGGCAACTCGCTGGCCCCCATCAAGTAGGTCTCCGGGCCTGGACGCTGGTTGTCGCACCCCCCCCGGCGGGGACGACGATCAGCCGGTCGGGTCGGCCTCTGATTCGGGTACGTGGAGCAGCTCGTAGATGGGGTTGAGCATGGCCAGCCGGCCCCGGCGGTCCCCGACGGTACCGGTGACCAGGATCTGCGACCCCGTCCGGATCCCCGGTATCTGACGGCGCCCCACGAACACCACGACCAGCTCAGCCCCGCTGGAATCGGTGATGGTGCATTCCAGAGCGGGCGCGTCGTAGGCGGCCTGGACCCTCACCGACCGGATCCGGCCGGCGACAGTGGCGGTCTGGCGGTACTGCAGCTCGGCGATGGGGGTGGTCCCCGGCACATGGACCGGCGGGGGGCCGACCGGCCCCTCGGCGTCGCGCCGCTGGCTGCCGCCGATGTCCCGGGCGTTGGACAGCTGCTTCTGGGTGGCGGCCAGGTCGGCGACGTTGAACGGAACCATGGTGGCGTTGACGTGGGGGACCTGGCCCAGCGCCCTCACCATGCGGCTGGCGTTCTTGCCGTGCAGGAGCAGCGACCAGCTGCGGTTGTAGGCGCGGGTCGGGATCAGCACGCTCACCTCGGTCTGTCCGTCGGCGGCGGCCCGGCTGGCCAGCTGGACGGCGGCGTGGGCCAGGCGGCGGTCGGGCACCTCGACCACCTCGAGAGGCATGCGGGCCAGCCCCAGAGCCTGCCAGCGGCGCATGATGGCCTCCGCCCGGCGGTGGTCCACGTTGAGATGGACGGCGTAGAGCTCGTCGGGGTTCAGGTTGCGGGCGTACTGGATGGCCCGGGCGGTGGCCATGTCGATCCGGTCGACCAGCACGACGGCGGTGTGGTGGCGCAGGACCGGAGCCTCGCAGGCTTCGGCGGCCGCCCCTTCGGCCAGCACCGAGTCCTCGGTGCGGTACTGGGCGTTGGTGCGCATGAGCCCGTATATGAGCAGCGGCATGACCACGACCACCACCCAGGCACCCCGGGTGAACTCGGTGGCGGAGAAGATCACGACCACCAAGAAGCACACCACGGCGGCGGCGGCGTTGACCGCGACGCTGCGCCGCCAGCCCGGCTCCCGGTGGCTGAGATGGTGCCTGGTCATGCCCGCTCCGGCCATGGTGAAGCCGGTGAACACCCCGATGGCGTACATGGGGATGAGCGACGCCACCTGGGCCCTGGTGGCGACC